>DAHXNM010000153.1 GCA_027365375.1 Ferrimicrobium sp.
CATCTTCGATGGTGACAACGCCGATCCACAACGGCCACCCCCAGAGACGGGTTCGAGAAGCACCAACACGAATGACTAGCAGCCAAGCGCCAAAGAAAACCATCACCGTTTAAAAACGTCGGCATACGTGGCGAACCATCGGAGGCCTCACATCCCCTACGGTGGAGGTCGTGACCATTCTTGTTGATGCCGCTAATATCGCTGTGAGTCGATCCGATAGGGTTCTATTTTCGAACCTCTCGATCACAATCTCGGATGGAGATCGGCTTGGAGTGGTAGGTATCAATGGGACAGGAAAGTCAACCCTGCTACGGGTCCTCGCCGGAACGCAATCTCCCGAATCCGGTGAGGTCCGCAGGGGCAAGGGTGTCATCGTGAACCTCCTCGATCAGCAGGACAATCTCCCGGATGCAAGCGTACGCGAGCTGGTTGGAGCTGGTTGGGAGAGCGAAGCTATCCTCGACCGCCTCGACATGACCGCCGTTATAGACATGAAGGTCTCCGAACTATCAGGAGGGCAGGTCAAGCGAGTAGCGCTTGCACGCACACTCTGCAGACCAGGCGATCTGCTGATCCTCGATGAACCAACCAATCACCTCGACCTCGCCGCAGTAACCTGGCTTGAGGCATGGCTCGCACGGTTTCCAGGAGCGGTCATCCTCGTGAGTCATGATCGATACCTCCTCGACCGAGTGACCAACCGGATGCTCGAACTCGATCGCGGCAGAGCGTATCTGCATAATGGTGGCTATGCCGCCTATCTCACGGCCGGTGCCGAACGTGAGGCACAGGCCGAAACGCAAGACTCGATACGCCGCAACCTCGCCCGTCGTGAGCTCGCATGGCTTAGACGAGGGGCGAAAGCCCGCACCCGTAAACCACAGGCGAGAATTGACGCTGCCAAGCAACTCATCGAGACTCGGCCCCAACAAGCGGCTCGTGCTGGAGCGATCGATCTCGGTTTTGACACCCCTCGTCTAGGGAGCAAGGTGATCGAGCTTCAGGAGGTAGGCTTTCGATTCTCCAAGACTCAGCTTTCAACATTTAGCAACGTAACCCTGAGTCTTGATCCACGTGAGCGTCTAGGAATAGTGGGGCCCAACGGCGCAGGTAAAACCACACTCCTAGAGATTCTGGCCGGCCTGAGACTGCCAACATCAGGTAACGTTGACTCCGGTACTACCACCAGAATCGGTTATTACGCCCAGCATGGCCCCGACCTCGATCCAACGGCACGAGTTCGTGATGTAGTGGCTGGCCCTCATCGTGTAGCTGGGGATCCTTCTGACATCCGTTTGATGGAGCGCTTCTGGTTTACCGGCGAGCTCCCCTGGGCAACAGTTGGGACGCTCTCTGGTGGGGAACGTCGACGTCTACAACTACTGACCGTCCTGGCTGCACGACCAAACGTCCTCCTTCTTGACGAACCTACCAACGATCTCGATCTCGACACCATGCGCGCGCTCGAAGATTATCTCGAGGATTGGCCGGGCGCATTGGTAACCGTGAGCCACGATCGCACGTTCCTCGATCGCGTTACCGACCGTATCGTGATATGTGCAGATGGAGAAGTAAAATCAATTCCGGGTGGTCTCGCCGCCTGGATCGCCAAGGCGAGCACGCGACCTAACCGGGACCCTGGCCCACTCGCTTCGGGTTCATCCAACCCGCAATCGGCACAGCCGGCGCAAGCTAGTCCATCGCGGAGGAGATCGGCGAGCACAGTCCGTTTCCAGCTCCAAAAACTCGAGGCGACTATCGACAGACTAACTCACGAACGCGACCGACTCACGCTCGCGTTCGAGGGGGTGACCGACCACGAAGCGCTCAGCAAGCTCGGAATCGAGCTCGCCCACTGCCAAGCAGAGCTCGAGAGTGCCGAAGACGAGTGGCTGACACTCACAACTGAGTACGACGAGAGCTCACCTTCATGAGATGCAAATCATAAATCCCGTCCACGACCCACTCGTCCTTGCATAAGACGACCCAGGTAGGTGGAGAAGCCGCCACTATCAACGCTAAAACCGAGTTACGAAGTCTCTCCAATACGGGCACGCAAATCGCTCACTTGCTTTTGGCTTAACCCAAAACCTGGAACCTGGACTGGATCAAACCCATCAGCCACAGCCCAAGCATGAGTATCCTCTATCGTGTCTCTTAGCTGCCGGGGCGCGAGCCCAGCAGTATAGGCCCTCTCCGGGTTAGCAGCGCCGACATTGCGATCAGGATCGTCTCCTGCCCAGAGTGGGAAGACAGATTCGTCGACACCAACCTCTCTTAGCAACGATGGCTCAACCCACTCGAGGTTAACATCGCTCGGACCCACGACAGTCTTGACCAGCTCCAAGAATCCAGCGAAGGTTAACGCAGAGGGTGGGCTCACGGTGTGGTAGGTTCCCGCGGTCTGAGCGTGCGCGAGCGTGACCATGAAATCCGCCAGATCACGAACGTCAATAACCTGGAACGGATTCTCCTTTGGTCCGGGTACCAAAACGTCCCCGCCTCTGGCCATCATCTCAATCCACCACGTGAAGCGCTGAGTATGGTCATAGGGACCAACGACATAGGTTGGTCGAACTATGGCTACCGGAACGTGTCGAAAACTTCGTTGAGCCTCAAGCTCACAGAGCGCCTTGAGCCCACCATAGGTCTGGCCGGTCACCTCTTCAATCGTCGGATCTAACAAGGTCTGCAAAGGTGCATCCTCTGAATACCCGGCCTCGATCGGGCTAGCATATGCCGATACCGACGACACATGCACGTACGTCCCTCCGCGCACCCCGAGATGCTCTGCGAGCAGCTTAACCTGACGAGGAAAGTAGGCCGAGGTGTCGATGGTCGCATCCCAGTCACCACTAGCCAAACCCGAGAGATCACTGTTTCTATCACCAAGGATGTGGGTCACCTCCGGAAACAAACTTGGGTTTGTGCGACCGCGATGGAAGAGGGTGACCTCGTCTCCGCGAGCCAAGAGTTCAGCCACAACATGTCTTCCAATGAACTGTGTTCCACCAATTACAAGAATCTTCATGAACCGAGCCTAGCGAGCGCACACTTACCCCGAGGACAGCCGACTCCTATCAGAATCTCCTAACCGACAGTCGATATCAGAGAGCCACAGGGAAGGCCAGATTTGTCACCTGCTCGTCTAGCCACGACCCGACCTCGATAGCATCCACTGATTTTGGTGAGCACCAAAGTGTCACTAGCAGCCTAATTATCGAGATTCTGGCCAACGACGATCCTAGCCACCAATCCGGACCATGTAGCAACAGTTGATCACATCTAACAGAACAACTCGGTCGAACACAGCTTCAACCACGACGCACCGAGCACCTAAGTCACATGCGTCGCCTCAGTGCGACCCAGCAAAGGATTTTTCGCTTACGCCATCATGCGCGCTGGATACTTCTCATCGACGGCATCACTGGGCTCGAAGGGCTGAATTGAGTCGCCGTTAGTCGAGACTCAAGAGCTAGATCATCTAGAACATAGCTAGATCATCGAGGATCTTCCCGACAACTATTGCCACACATCAGCTAGGAGAAGTTACACAAATTGCGATGTCCGTGCCCCCGGCAGGATTCGAACCTGCGCACATGGTTTAGGAAACCACTGCTCTATCCCCTGAGCTACGGGGGCTTTGGCGCTCAGCCTAGTCTGCCTATCGGCAACATCCGAGATCGATTGGCCTCAACATCCTCCGTGGGGTAAATAGCCTGGGTTCGGAGTAGACCTCTTCCTATCTTGTTGCATCCAGGTGTTGCCAAGATAGCAGTGAGCAAATTCGCCCAGCGAACAGCCGACAAGCGCCGTCACCGTTATGTCAATCCGGAACTAGCGAGATGGCTCCGATCCAGAGCTATCGAGCTCAGCGATCTCAAACTCCACTGCCTTGATCCGGCGATCGCAGTCATCGAGCATGGCGCGGACACGACGAACCACGATCGACAACTCATCTAGACCAAACTCCCTGCTGGCGAGTCGGTCGATCACGGTTTGACTCTCATCTCGAAGCTCCTCAAAGCTGGCACTCGCCAACTCTCGCTGAAACTCCTCGTCGCTGATATGAAACCAATCAACCTCGCTCACCTTTGAACCTCACCCTCTTCTAGTCTCACTTTTGCTGAACCATCTCTCATAAGAACCGTCACCAGCTCCTCGGCCATCACATCCGAAATGGTGGTAAGCCATCGGCCGCTGTGCCCCTGCACTATGGCATAACCCAGTTGCAGTTGGTTCCTGGGGTCACGAGTGTCGAGCCAGACTCGTGCTCGCCCAACATCGCTAGCCTCGCTCTCAAGTCGCCGTCGCAGTGCCTTCGCTAACTCAACCTGATCCAAAAGACGTGGCAGCTCGTAAGCCAAACGCAGTCGAACGCTGGAGCGCAAACTTTGCGACAACCTACGTACCTCTTCTCCGTCACCACGGCACCTACCCTCGGCGAGTCGAACCAAAGCAGCCCACTGCTCGGCCTGCCCAACCCGTAACTGTGTCAGGCCAACATGGCATGAACCTATCACACGTGCAGCCATGCTACGTCGATGAGCCTGTTCATCACGCAACCTCGCAGCGATAAGCTCAACAGCTCGACCGAGTGTCTTCTCAAGGCCGATCAGATAATCCTCAACCCGTTCGACCAATGCAGTTGCCACGCTTTGTGGAACATCAAGCGCTCGGTGGGCGACTTCATTTACCAACACATCATCTGCGGCATGCCCAATGGCACACCAGACCGGCGTCTCAGCGTTCACAACCGAACGAACTACCGCCTCCGTATTGAAGAGAGCTAGCTCGCTCTCCGATCCACCTCCGCGGAGGAGGACGATCAGATCGTGACCATCGGCATCGGCCCGCTTCACCATCGCGGCCAACTCGTCAGCCGCCTGGGTACCAGTTACTCGAGTCGAATACAGTTGCCAGGAGAACCTATATCCACTCCGCTCTAGGACACGGGTAAAGTCATGCTGCACCGTGCCCGCCTCTGAGGTAACAACCGCTATCCGCAGAGGAACGGCGGCCAGAACACGATCCTTATTGGCCCCAAAAAGACCTTCCTCTATCAGAGCGGCTCGTAACCGCTCTACATCGAGCCTGCCGAGCCGACGCATCTCCTCGTAGTCAAGCTGCTCGACGACGAAACTTACCCTGCCAGCTGGGCGATACGTGCTTAAGCGCCCGACAGCCACCACCTCAACATCACTCTCTAGCTCGCCCAATCCTCGACTAAGCAGCTCCGAGCGGATGCGAGCAAGGTCGGTGGCGAAAATCACAGTATTCACCTTCGCAACCTGGGTGGACACCGTTCGATCAGCAAGAGAGCAGTACAGATGTCGACGAACTGCTACGTCTTGGATCGTCCCTCTCAGCCGGAAACGACTGGTCATCAACGGCTCAAGGCTACCCTCGATCATCTCCCAAAGGTTCGCCACCGAGAAGACCGGAGCAGGATCAGCTATCACAGCTGTTGATCCTAGTGCATCGGACTAGCCGCTATGGGCAGCGGTGTCTAACCAAGGATACGGACACGTTGGTAATCACGCGCCGGATAGCGACTCAACGAGACCAGCCGGCGGCCGGAGTCTCCGCGAAACTCGAAGCTTACAAAGGACGCAATACCAAGCTGTAGCTCAACTACGGGCACAACTACTCCTTGTGAGGCGGTCATAATCTGTGCGAGGCGGCTGAGCGCCGGTGCATGACCACACAACACTAAAGCTCCAACCGCAGTCTGTGCAACGTTTGCCAGTTCGCCGAGCTCGTCATCCGGGGCCATCTCCAGAAGTCGTGGGTCCTCAAGGGGCTCGACGCCAAACCTCATAGCTAACGGACCGACGGTGGCTTGGCAGCGTAAGGCGGGACTCGCGACGATCCTGATTGGGGTCTCGCGAGCAAGCAAGCCACCGACCACCTCCGCCAACACCTGCGCCTGAGCAAGACCTTCGTGTTCTAACGTTCTGGCTAGATCATCACCATACCCAGCTGTGGCCCGCGCCTTTGCATGCCGTAGTAGAATGACCGTCATGAAAACCTCCCTGTCATTAGACCGTCATCACCACGCAATCGACGCCTCGTCCCAGGCACCAATCACGCTGAGCTTTTGACTTTGGTGCTAACCGCACCGTGGTCTCTACACCCATGCTAGCTCATTTGAACAACAAAACTTTGGCATATTCCTGATAGCAGATGTATCAGCTCCTCCTCTTGCTGGACGACTCCTCGTTCCTTGTGCCTGTACCCTCTCGCAAACCTAAATCTTCTCCACCGTTGTTCGCATACAGCCGGGAGCTCGCAATCGACGTCTACTCTCGATAGCAAGGGGGGGTGCGGATGACGTTCACGATTGCAGACCTGACACGACCTGAGTTTGAAGAGCTGATTCACGAACGAGTGCTAGTCATACCCATCGGATCCATCGAACAACATGGTCCACATCTCCCAATAGGCACCGACGCCCATATCACCGCAGCCCTAGTAGATGAACTCGTACGTCTGCGAGGAGAGCAGCTCGTACTGGCACCACAGATTCCGATCTCCGCCTCCGACGAGCATGCCTCCTTCCAAGGGACTCTCTCCATGGGTACTAATCTTCTATCAGCTATGCTGAAGGCGATAACTAGCAAAGTAAGCGTTCGACCACGCACCCTGTTGGTAAGCGCCCATGGTGGTAATCTGGCTGCGTTTCTTGAAGCGAGCACACCCTTCTGGGTGCCGCGGACCCATGTTCTTATTGAGGCCGCGGCCAACTGGGAACTACCCGCTGAGGCCAGGGGCCTCTGGGACCCCGATGCGCACGCCGGTCGCACGGAGACCTCTGTAATGCTCGCTCTGCGTCCAGACCTAGTAAGGCTTTCGCAAGCCGTCTCCGGCTACAACGGACCGCTTTCGCCCGTGGGTGCCATCCTAGCGACAGACGGAATTCGAGGAGTGAGCACTACTGGAGTGCTGGGTGATCCAAGTGGAGCCAATCGCGAAGAGGGGCTCGCCATTCTCGCCGCCCTAGCAGCCGACCTCGTTCGCACTTTTGACCAGGTCAACACGTGATTGCCGACCCTCAAGAGAGATCACCACTTGCAATTGTCACCGGAGGCGCCAGAGGAATCGGACGAGCATGTGTTCAGGCGTTAGCCTCCTCCGGTTACCGTGTGGTTGTGATCGATGCCCCCGCAACATCGAGCATGCCTTATTCACTCTCCTCAAGCGATGACCTCGCCGCGATCTCGAAGCCAAATATTCATCCGCTCGGTTGCGATGTCCGCGACTCTGAAGCACTCACCAACCTCGTTCAACAGATCACACGACAATGGGGGTCGGCGCAACTCGTAGTAGGCTGCGCAGGCGTCCTTGCTGGATCAGCATCCTCGCTTGAACTCGATCGCGAACAAGCTCAAGAGATCTTCGACGTCGACTACTGGGGAGTCATCAACCTCGCGAGCGCGACAATCGAATCGCTCAGAAGAACTCGTGGGAGTTTCATAGCAATCTCCTCAGCAGCAGGGATGCGAGGACTCCCACAACTCGG
>DAHXNM010000159.1 GCA_027365375.1 Ferrimicrobium sp.
TCGATAGCCGCCTGGAGTGATGCTCTCGACAATGGATACAGGCAACGCCGCTTTCGCACTAAGAAGACCATGAACAAGAGCACCAAAGGTAGCGCTACCCACGGGTCGCGAAGCGTCGCCAAAAGCATCACAGTAATGAGCAACAGACTGGTGACCACAAGCCGATCACCGACACCGGTTCTACAGCTGCCGGGTGTTTTTCGAACTCTTCCTATGACCATAAGCGGATTCTACAGGCCGATTGCGTTGCCATCTGTTCAAGCTGTTTCGGGAGATGACCCCGGAATTACCCCGACGAGTGCGAGGTACCCATGTCTGGGTCCAGCTTGGTAGTGTCTTGGTCCAGCTTGGTACCTGCTGCCTAGCTCCCGATGCTGAGTGCAGAGACGAAGGCCTCTTGTGGAATCTCAACTCGGCCAACGGATTTCATCCGTCGCTTGCCCTCTTTTTGCTTCTCAAGGAGCTTGCGTTTGCGAGTGATGTCGCCGCCGTAGCACTTGGCTATCACGTCCTTGCGGTACGCCTTTACGGTCTCGCGAGCGATGACCTTGGTACCGATAGCGGCCTGGATTGGGACGTCGAAGGACTGCCGAGGTATGAGCTCTCGCAGCTTGGCGACCAGACGGCGACCATAGTCGTAGGCTTTGTCTTTATGGATGATTGTCGAGAAGGCATCGACTGGCTCGCCGGCGATAAGAATGTCAAGTTTGGTTAAGCTAGCTGGTTGATAACCATCTGACTCATAGTCGAGTGACGCGTAACCTTTGGTGCGGCTCTTCAAGGTGTCGAAGAAGTCGATGACGATCTCTGCAAGAGGGAGTCGGTAGTTGATCTCGACGCGTTCGGGTGAGAGGTAGTCCATCTTGACGAGCTCGCCTCGCTTCGATTGCGCAAGCTCCATGATCGTTCCTATATAGGTAGAGGGTGTGATGATGTTGACCTTCAACATCGGTTCGGCAATCTCGGAGATCAGATTGGCCGCTGGCATTGCAGAAGGGTTAGCGACCTCGAGGAGTTCTCCTTTGGTGTCGATCACTCGGTAGCCCACGCTCGGTGTCGTTGCTATTAGCGACAGCCCAAACTCTCTTTCGAGTCGTTCCCGGACAATCTCCATGTGCAGGAGTCCTAAGAAGCCACATCGGAAGCCGAATCCGAGCGCGGCAGAGGTCTCGGGTTCGAAGGTGAAACTTGCATCGTTGAGCATGAGCTTGTCTAGCGAGTCACGAAGCTCCTCGTACTCGTCACCATCGATGGGGTAGAGACCGCAGAACACCATCGGTTTTGGGTGTTCGTAACCGGGTAGTGGAGTAGCTGCTGGCTGGTATGCATGCGTTATTGTTTCACCAGAGCGTGCCTCGCCAACATCCTTGATGCCGGCGATGAGGTAGCCAACCTCTCCTGGGCCGAGCTCGGTGACCGGTGTCATGATTGGTCTGCGAGCACCGATCTCCTCCACCTCATGGGTCCGTTGTGCCTGCATGAAGGTCACACGATCGTTGGAGTGAATAACGCCGTTGACGACCCTGAGTGAACTGACTACTCCACGATACTGGTCATACAGAGAGTCAAAGATGAGTGCCTGGAGTGGAGCGTTGCGATCCCCGGAAGGCTGCGGAACCCGTTCCACCACCGCGTCTAGGAGCTCTGCCACTCCCTCCCCGGTCTTGGCCGAGATCCTTAGAATGCTTGTTTGATCGATGCCGAGGACGTTCTCGATCTCGCTTGCATAGAGATCGGGCTCAGCCGCTGGAAGATCGATCTTGTTGAGTGCTGCCACAATCTCGAGATCGTGCTCAAGGGCTAGGTAGCAGTTCGCCAACGTCTGTGCCTCGATGCCTTGTGAGGCATCGACGAGGAGGATTACTCCCTCGCAGGCGGCTAGCGATCGACTGACCTCGTAGCCGAAGTCGACGTGACCTGGAGTGTCAATCAGGTTGATCCTATGCCCTCGCCACTCCACGCTGGCGTTCTGAGCCTTGATGGTGATCCCGCGCTCGCGCTCAATATCCATCGAGTCCAGGTATTGTTCGCGCATCAGTCGAGGATCCACGGCCTTGGTGAGTTCAAGGATACGATCGGAGAGGGTCGACTTACCATGATCGATATGGGCGATGATTGAGATGTTACGGATGTGAGACTGGTCCAGCATGTGCAGGTAAGCTTAGGCCAACGGCACGGCGCGTCGAGTCATGAGCTGGTGCTATGCTAATAGATCGGATTTTGAGCGGTGAACGCAACTGGAAACGCAACTTGGAGAGTCAGTTTTGGCAAACATTAAAAGTCAGATCAAGCGCATCGGTCAGAATGAGCGTCGACGTGAGCGCAATAAGGCGGTTCGTTCTGAGCTGAAGACGCGCGTCAAGAACGCAGTTACCACCGAGGATGAGGCTTCAGTTCGCCTAGCCCTCAAGCGGCTTGATAAGGCTGCCTCACAGGGCGTGATTCACAAGAATCAGGCCGCTCGCCGCAAGTCACGCCTGATGGCACAGCTTGCACGCACGAAGGGCTAGATAGCACTTTCGCCAATCGGCCAAACGTCTGACTAGTCGCTCTCGATTGGTTGGAGCTAAGCCAGCTGAGGAGTTGGCTGGCGCCAAAAGGGACTGAGAAGTTAGCAGCTTTTGTTATTGCTGCATGTTTTGAGCTGCAGCTACTGTCTCTCGTGGCGAACCTCGGATGATCAACACAGTGTTAGGTCTGGCTTGCTACAGCCTTTGATAGCCTCCACAGCCTGTTTTGCAGCCTCGGAATTGCCGAGAGTAGCACCGAAGGTCGCTAAGCCGACGCATCGAATCTGCGCTTTGGCGCATAAAACCAAGCTGGCCTCCTCGAAAGCTAGACTATAGGTCAAGGCACTGAGTGCGATAACGTAATCAGGAGTTGTATTGAGGTTAGGTTCCCGCTTATGGTTGATCAATCGTTAAACGCTCGCAAAGAGGCAATCCTCCTTGCGGTCATCGTTGAATACATCCGTACCGCCGCTCCAGTGGGTTCTCAGCATGTTCTAGAGTCCGCTGAGCTATCACTATCACCGGCTTCGGTGCGCTCGCAGATGGCGAATCTCGAGAAGGAGGGTTACCTCACCCAACCACACGTATCGGCTGGCCGCATCCCGTCGATTCGTGGTTATCGTTATTTCGTCGATAGACTTTTGCGTTTTGATCCGGTGGAGCTGGCTCGAATCGAACACGATGTCACTGATTTCCTCCGGAGTGCCAAAGGTGCACTCGAGGATGTGCTTGAGCGATCGCTCACGTTTCTTTCTCAACAGACGAACTATACCGCGGTTATGACGACTTGGGCGATGTCGACCGAAAGCTATAAGGCGATTCAGGTGCTGTGCTTGGGGCCGGATACGGTGTTGGTGATCGTGGTCGGCTCCAAGGGGACCGTTGAGCGCACGACGGTTCATCCAAGTGGTGAGGTCGATGATGAACTGGCTGGTGAGGTTGGATCGAGGCTCTCCGAGATGCTCGTGGGTAAAGATATGAGTGTTCCTATTGATATAGCGAGGTTCGGTAGTGATGTAGACGTGTCCGCTGCCGATGGCGACCAGAGGGGCTCCAACGATGGCGATGCAGGAAGGTCAGCCGTTGATGCCCTCTTTAGTGCTGTGGCGACTGCGATCAATGAGTTAAGGGTTCGAGAGGAGGTAGGGCTTCGTGTGCGCGAGCTATCCAAAACCGCCGCCGCTCTCGAGCAGCTCGACCAGGTGGCAAAAGTTCTTGAGACCCTCGAACATGATGTCCACGTAGTCGACCTCATTCGTACGCTGATCGATACCGGGAGCATGGTAAGCATCGGCGATGAGGGCGGAGTAGAGGCACTCAATGAGTGCTCCCTTGTGGTAGCACCGTGTGAGATTGATGGTGAACTTGTGGGCTCGATCGGGTTGATTGGGCCTACACGGATGGATTATTCGCGAGCCCTGGCCGCGGTCGAGGCACTCAGCGCGCAGGTAGCGCGTGCCGTGCGATAAGGAGGAATGTGGTCGATTATTACGAGGTCTTAGGAGTGGCACGCAGCGCCTCCGCGGATGATATCAAACGTTCCTATCGGAAACTAGCTCGTCAACTCCATCCTGACGTCAACGGAGGCGATAAGGACGCCGAGAACCGCTTCAAGCTGGTGACTGAGGCCTATGACACCTTAAGCGATCCCGACAAGCGCCGCCAGTACGATCTCTATGGCTCCTCAAGTGGTGCCGGTGGGGATCCGTTTGGTGGTGCCGGTGGACCGTTCCAACCGAACTTCTCCGACATCTTTCAGACCGTCTTCGGTC
>DAHXNM010000174.1 GCA_027365375.1 Ferrimicrobium sp.
TAGTCTAGGCTCGAACTATGAGCATGTACCGCTAGGAGGAGCCAGCTGTATGCCACTGTTGGAAGGCTCATAATCTATTGAAGCTAGGACTTGAACAACGGATTCTATGGGTAAGTGGAGGTGCGTAGCTGATTATCTAAAACTCTGAAGCCAACGATCAGTCTGAGCTCGACAGAGGAACTTGTGCATCTACTCACCAAACGGGCTATAGCCAAGCTATCAGCCAGAGAGTGCAGCCATGGAGCAAGGATAACCGCATGAGACAAGCTGTAATCCGCTGTCTAGATTGACAACGCATGGCCAAATATTCCTAGACATCACATGTCCGTTGAGATGCGTTCCAAGATTGTGAATGTGCGAATGCTGACTAGCACAGCGAACCAGTGAAGTGCCAATCAGCCTAAGCCACGTGGGCAACCTGGGATGTCCATGAAATGGGGATGAGGCATTATCGAGTCTCCCAATCATCCTCTTCGGGCATGAGCGAGATCAAGTAACGCACCAATTGATCTCGGGTCACGCTCTCATCGGCGATAGTCGAAAGTTCCAGCGGAGTTTGTTCAGAGATCACGGCGAGACCGCAGGTTGTCACTTGCAATTGTTGCAGTACTTTGAGGGCGGATATATCACCCAAATCATCACCGGCGTAGAGCACCGCAGTACGTCCTTGGGCTAGACGGCGGAGGACCTTGCCCTTGTTGGAGTCATCGCTGATGGCTAACTCGACCACCGACTTCCCATGATCAACCGAGAGGCTGTGTTTGCGTTCTTGAATCTGCACCCAGTGGATAACTTCAGGTTCCAAAGCGGGAGCATTTCGGTAATGAAGCGCAAGCGAACTCGGTTTGGACTCGACGAAAATAGAACTTGGGAGCTCATTACGGGCGCGGTCGAAAAGCTCATGAAGGAGCGATTGTAACTCTGGAGACAATTGCTCAGATCGACCATAGTTGCCGATAATTTCTGCTTTGATGTCGGTAAATTGTTGCCTCAGATAGTCTGTCGGTCGACCGGATATGATAGCGATGTCAGTCAACTCACCCAGGGCATGTAGCGGTTGGTATATATTCTCGTCTAGCTGAGCCTCGTCAGGAGTCGCTACGATCGGGGCCAGCGTTCCATCAAAGTCGAAGGCCAGCAACGCTGATCGAGGTTGGACAATGTATGCGTCACGAAATTTAGCGAACTGCGACACTGATGGTTTCCAGCCATTTTGGCCAGGTATTTTGGCGAGTCCATGATCTAACAGGGTCAAGGTTGCCACCATTTAGCGCTCGCCCGACGGCCTCAGCGGTCTCTCCGATATCAAGTGGGTCTATCAGCTCCAACCAGCTGCCAATGTGCTCGGCTGCCCCAGCCTCGGTCGACAGAACGATTTGAGCGTTAGGTTTGGCAGCGAGCGCAGCTTCAAAGGCGACCAGATTCAGCCCGTCACGTAGCGGATTAACCAGCAAGGCGTCGAACATCTGGTAGCTTGCAAGGCTGCGAGATGGATGATCAGAAAGATCGAGGTGGATAGGATCCCAACCGTGCTGGCCCCAGCGCTCGTTTACCTCACGTACGAGTGTTTCAAGTTCAGCAGCAAGACGTCGGTATTTGGGTATTGTGCTCCGTGATGGGTAGGCAAATAGCAGGGCTCGAAAATTGCCTGCCTCGCTAGGGTGGTGGCGCAGCATCTCGTCGATCGCATACACACCTCGGAGAAGATTCTTCGATGGTTCGATTCGATCAACTCTCAGGATCGTTGGGAGCCCCATGGTTAGTGGTTCGAGCTGTTCACGTTGCAGGGCAATGTCTGGGTCGGTAAGTGAGTTAAGGATTGCACTAGCATCGGCTGGCAGAGGTGCAATGACGGTTGGTGGCAGGCTGGGCCCGAGGTGACCGAAGGATTCGAGGAGATTTTGTCGCCAATGATCGGCATGCAGCCCGATGACACTGGATGCGGCAAAGCTTCGGGCCAACTCATCACGTAGACGAGCTGGGACGAGCATCGACTCGGCCGCGGTGCAGATCGGAGTGTGGAAGAAGAGTGCTATTGGTCCGTCGAATCCGCGTTCGCGTAAGAGTTGAGGCATCAGCATCAGGTGATAGTCGTTGATTATCACCATGGTCTCTGCTAGATCAAGTCCGCACACCGCATCGGCCATCTGAGTATTGAAGCTACGATAACGGTCGTAAGCGTCATAAAACGCCTGGTTGATAATGGGTTCGAAGCTTAGATCGAAAAGTCCATGGAAAAGGTACCAGTAGTATTCGTTGGCGATCACCTGATAGGCAGTCGCATGGTCTCGAGCATTGACCGGGGCCGGGTGAAAGCCTGGCTGGACCGCCTGATAGCGCCCTTCGCTGGCAGCCTGAAGCTCCGCGTCGGTGGATATGGGGAATAGCCATTGGATTGTCTGCGCGGTAGCCTGATCCATGAGGCCAATTAGTCCACTGGCTAGTCCTCCCCCGGATCGTATAAGAGTGTGGCCGTCGGGCCCGGGCTGTAGCGGGCCTCTGTTGGTGACGAAGAGATATCGGGAGACGTTTGGCATAGTTGTCGCTGGCTTCTAGTGTAGTCCTGTACGGCGAGGCGGTGTGCTTGAAGGTTCTAGCTGCTTTTGACGGTTTCAAGGGTACGATGTCGGCTAAAGCTATCGGTAGCGAACTTTCTCGAGCTCTTTCGCCACATGAGGTGATAGAGTGCCCGCTGTCTGACGGCGGAGAAGGGTTTTTAGAGGTCCTTGCCGATCGCTTTGTGCAAGTACCCACCGTCGATGCGCTTGGTCGAGCATGTGTTGGTAGGTTGGGCTTCAGGAAGCTTGGTATCGGCGGAGTCGAAGTCATTCTAGAGACCGCTGAAACGATCGGATTGACCCAGGTGGGAGGGGCGGTGGGTAACGACCCGATTCGAGCTGATTCTACCGGAGTTGCTATCCTCCTCGAGGAGGCGCTAAGGCAGAGGCCGACCGCGATTCTTATTGGATGCGGTGGTTCTGCAGTTACCGACGGTGGGCTCGGCTTTATTCGGAGGATGCGCCAACGTAAGCTTGTCCCTTGTGATGTTCCCATGAAGATAGCGCTCGATGTTCGAACGCGTTTCACGCAGGCCGGGATCGTCTTTGCGCCTCAAAAAGGTGCGGTGTCGAAGGAGGTTGAGCTCCTCACCGCCAGACTCCTAGCGTTGCATGCCTGGTACCGACGCTGGTATGGGATAGACCTTGATGAACATGTGGGCACCGGGGCCGCTGGTGGGCTCGGTGGTGCATTGCTGGCGGTCGGTGCTGTCCTTGCCTCTGGCTTTGAGGAGGTTGCTAGCCGCGTCCAGCTTTCGCGACAGATAAGTGAGGTAGATCTTGTCCTGACTGGTGAGGGACGTCTCGATGAGACGTCCTTTGATGGGAAGGTCGTTGGTCAGGTCTTGACGCTAGCTGAATCTCAAGGTAAGCAGGTCGTGGTCATAGTTGGCTCCACAGACTCTCGGGTTGTCGAAAGAGTGCATCAACATGGACACCGTGTCTATGCGCTCTCCGACCTCTTTGGCATTGAACGGTCATTGGCCAATCCGCTACAGCTGATAGGAGAACTCGCGAGGTCAGTGGTTACTTAAAGTGGAGGGTATCCTCAACAGGTGGCTTATGGACGAGGTGCGGATTAGCCCATCTGGGTCGCCATGGAATCGCTGAACGCGTTCGAGTATGGCGTGGATCACCTGTCGGGATTGGATGGAGAGCGATGAGAGTGGCTGATGCGGGTGCTGTTTGATGCCGAAAGGAATCTCAGCGATGGAACCCCTGCCGTGACGCTCTGCGAGATCAAGGAGGATTGCAATATCTACACCGTAGTCAGGCGGTAGATCGAGCGATTCGACATCGGCGCGATAAAACGCCATCTCCCCGCTTAAAGGGGATTGGATATCGGCACAATCCGGAAAGAATACTTCAAGAAGCGGTTTGGCGGTGAGCTCGGTGACCCGGCCGCTCCTGTCGGCATGGTTCCCATAGGCGGCCTTGGTAAGTCGCAGCTGCTCCTGGTCGGTTAGCGCCTTCACTAGGCTGTGCAGCTGTTCGTGTTGGATGGATCCTAAGTCGGCGTC
Organism: Ferrimicrobium sp.; assembly: GCA_027365375.1. Lineage (GTDB taxonomy): Bacteria > Actinomycetota > Acidimicrobiia > Acidimicrobiales > Acidimicrobiaceae > Ferrimicrobium. The sequence goes on from DAHXNM010000174.1 coordinate 4,079, forward strand.
GCAGGTGGCTATGACGTCCGCTGTCGACTGTCTCCAACCTGCCTGCAGTGCCTTGCCTTTGCCTGGTTGTGCGTCATCGACCGAGACGAGACGTACGCCGCCAAATTGACGGGTTATTGAGGCAGTGGCGTCGGTGGAGCCGTCATCTACAACGATAATCTCGTCGAAGATGGCTGCGGGATCAGAGGTGACGATCTCCAGTACGTGTGCGAGTCGTGGGGCTTCGTTTCGAGCGGGTATGACCAGCGCAACGGTTCTCGTTTGACTAAAGGAGTTTTTGACGACCACGACTTAACATCCTAGGAGTGTTGTGAATGCTACACGCAGGATTATTGTGGGGGTAGCCGGTGTCCTGGATTGTGGTGTGCTCGTGGCGCCATAACCGATCCTCTTGGGCCATGCTCCGGGCAACAGTGCCATCCAGCCTGACGGCAACATTACGGATGGCCAAGGGCGTGACTGCTGTGAAGCCTCGCTAAGATAGTTAGCACTCTCACATGTAGAGTGCTAGTTTAGATAGAGACACTAGTTTCGAAATACACAATGGAGGCAAAGTAGCTATGGCTAAGCTGATTCTGTTCGACGATGAGGCTCGACGCAAGCTCGAGTCAGGGATGAACCAGCTCGCTGACGCGGTGCGGGTAACCCTCGGGCCCAAGGGACGTAATGTTGTTCTTGACAAGAAGTGGGGCGCGCCCACTATTACAAATGATGGTGTATCGATCGCCAAGGAGATTGAACTCGAAGACCCGTTTGAGCGTCTCGGTGCTGAGCTCGTCAAAGAGGTAGCCAAAAAGACTGATGATGTCGCTGGCGATGGTACCACGACCGCCACAGTACTGGCTTGGACTATGGTCCGTGAGGGTTTGAGAAATGTGACCGCTGGCGCGAACCCGATGCTTCTAAAGACTGGTATTGAGCTCGCAGTCGAAGAGGCGGTGCTGTCGTTGAAGAATCTCGCCCGCGAGACCGAGTCGCGAGAGCAGATCGCCCAGGTAGCTTCCATCTCAGCTGCGGACCCCGAAGTGGGTCAAATGATCTCCGAGGCCATCGAGCGAGTTGGTAAGGATGGGGTGATCACTGTTGAGGAGTCACAGACCTTCGGGATGGAGATTGATCTCGTCGAGGGCATGCGTTTCGACAAGGGATACATTTCTCCATACTTCTCAACGGATCCTGAATCGATGACTGCGGTCCTAGATGATCCATACATTCTGTACTACAGCTCCAAGATTTCTGCGATCCGCGATGTTCTGCCGTTGCTGGAGAAGGTGATGCAGGCTGGTAAGCCATTGTTGATTATCGCTGAGGACGTCGACGGTGAAGCGTTGGCTACCTTGGTGGTCAACAAGATACGAGGGACCTTCCGTTCGGTTGCGGTGAAGGCTCCTGGGTTTGGCGATCGACGCAAGGCGATGATGCAGGATATGGCGATTCTTACCGGTGGACAGGTCATCTCTGATGAGGTGGGCCTGAAGCTCGAGAATACCACCCTCGATCTGCTAGGTCGTGCTCGACGTGTCGAGATCGCCAAGGACGAGACCACTATCATCGAAGGTGCGGGCGACGATGCCGACATCAAGGGACGAATAGCTCAGATCAGGAATGAGATTGAGACGACCGATTCCGATTATGACCGCGAGAAGCTTCAGGAGCGGCTCGCTAAGTTGAGTGGCGGTGTCGCAATCATTAAGGTTGGGGCGGCCACCGAGGTGGAGTTGAAAGAGAAGAAGCACCGAATCGAGGATGCGGTCTCGACAACGAAGGCTGCCATCGAAGAAGGAGTTGTTCCCGGTGGTGGAGTGGCGCTGCTTCGTGCGCAAGAGGCAGTCTCTCAGCTCGCCGACAAGCAGCTCGAGAGTGATATCGCTACCGGCGTTCGCTTGGTAGCCAAGTCTCTTGAGGGTCCGCTGCGTCAGATAGCAACCAACGCTGGCCTAGAGGGTGGTGTAGTAGTCGAGAAGGTACGTTCTTTGAAGAACGGGGCTGACGGCCTTAACGCTGCGACCGGTATATACGAGGATCTATTTGCAGCTGGAGTTATAGATGCGGTAAAGGTTACGCGCTCGGCGCTCCAAAACGCGGCATCGATAGCTGCTCTGTTCCTGACCACGGAAGCAGCGATAGTTGACAAGCCAGAGGAGAAGTCGGCCGCCATGCCTCCCGGGGGCATGGAAGACTTCTAAGTAGGGGAAACCTTCTGACATTGATGGGCGGTACGAGTGAGTGCCGCCCATCATACGTTTTGGCTGATGATGGTTGGTCTATATCGGTTTGATTAGCCGAGCGGGTCATAATCGAACCCCAGAGAATCGACCTTGGCGCGGTGGTGATTGACATTACTGCAGTCGTAGTTTCTAAAGTAGAGGGATCAAGGCTAGATGTTCTGGTCCAGCAACCAAGCAGTGCACGGTTGCTCCAATGAGGAGAGGTGATAAGTATGCAGAGTGAAGAAGAGATGATGGCTAACTCCAAGGTGGATGCGATCGACACCCCTGAGTCGGAGGTACCGAGTTCTCAGGTAGCCGAGGGACTTAACGTCCTGCATCTATTTGGAGAGGCGACGAGCGAATTCGATCCCGAACTAGCGACAGCACGGGTCAAACAGGCGGTCGGGCGTGGCACGCAGGTGCTTACTGTCGCTGGGGTTGGTCATCGCTGCGAGGTCGCTGTGATGGCTCTTGATCGCGATATCCTCCTCCTGCGGCGTCTGCAGTTGGAGTTGCGACGGTCAGGATTGCTCTTCACTGATTCATTTTTGTCGATCACTGAGGTCTCTGAGTACGCAAGGAATATTACTGAAGAACGCAAACGACCACGCCTTTACCCCAAGCTTCCGCCAAAGGGCAAGGATGCCTGGTGTTTTTACCCGATGGCCAAGCGCCGTGCTGTGGCGCAAAATTGGTACTCGCTCGCCTTCGAAGAGCGAGAGCGACTTATGGGAGAACATGGAGTTTCAGGGCGTAAGTTTGCCGGGCGGGTCACCCAGCTGGTGACTGGAGCTACCGGTGTAAGCGATTGGGAGTGGGGAGTGACTTTGTTCGCTCGCCATCCTGATGATCTGAAGGATGTTGTCTACACTATGCGCTATGACGAGGCTTCTGCAACATATGCGGAATTTGGGTCCTTTTACGTTGGAGTTATCCAGGAGCCGGAGCTGGTTTTCGGTTCGCTCGTAGTTGGTGGGTGACTCAAACAACGGTTTCGCCGCTCGTGGTCGCATGGTCTGGTCTCGATCGGGATGGATAGAAATAAGGTGGAGGACGTGAGTACATCCTTGGTTGATGCCAAAATTAGTGAGCTAGGGTCCTGGTTTAATGAGGCTGGTCGTGTCGTGGTCGCGCTCTCAGGCGGGGTTGATTCTACAGTGTTGGCTGCCCTCGGCCACCGAGTTCTCGGGGACGACTCTCTTGCGGTTACGGCGGTGTCTCCATCCCTGTCCCATGAAGAGCTCGAGGGTGTTCGTGGGTTTGCTGGGCAATACTCGCTGAACTATCTCGAGGTTCTCACGGATGAGATCGACGATCCGGACTACGTGAGGAATGCACCGAATCGGTGCTACGTCTGCAAGAGTCACCTGTTCGAGAAGCTTGCCCCTGTTGCACGCGAGCGAAACGCTACTGTCGTAGTCGGAACTAATCTAGACGACCTGGGTGATTTTCGCCCAGGGATCCAAGCAGCCAAGGACTACAACGTCGCCTCACCGTTTGTGCACTGTGGTGTGGGCAAAGCTATGGTTCGTTCGATAGCGCACTCGTTAGGGCTCGACGCTGTTGCGGAGAAGCCGGCTTCTGCTTGCCTAGCTTCGCGGATTCCATATGGAGTGCCAGTTACCATTCAGCGATTGAGCGCGGTAGAGCGTCTTGAGTTGTTTCTCCACCGCATGGGCCATCAGGAGGTGCGAGTCCGCCATCATGGAGATATCGCGAGGATCGAACTACCCCCAAAGGATTTTCAAGCTGCGTTGGCAAACCGAGAGCGAATTGTCTCTGAGGCCGAGCGGCTTGGCTTTCTCTATAGTACGCTCGATTTAGGGGGATTCAGTAGCGGTTCTATGAATCGGGTTCTTGGGAGAAAGAGCAGCGATGAAGGTGATCGTCAAACTTTGGTATGAGGGGGCGTTGATTGGCGAGCCGGTCCTCGCTGAACTGGTAAAAAGGTTTGGTGTGATGGCTAACATCAACCGGGCTAATGTTGAGGATGATCTTGGTTGGATCATCTGCACTTTGGAGGGTGATGACGGTTCAGTTGACGATGCCACAGAGTGGTTGAGAGCGATTGGAGTTGAAGTCGAGACCATGGATACGGGCGAGGGAGCTTTGTGATGCTGAGCGAAGAGGTTACCCAGGAGGAGTTCGATGCTATTTCCGCGGCTTTTCTTGAAGGCCTTCAGGCGGCTATACCATCGTATTTTGCTCGTTTGGAGGCCGAGCTAGTACGAGAAGGAGAGGTGGATCTTGATTGGCTCCAGGAGTTACAACACACTGTAGAGACGGAGCTGAGCGCCTTGCTGAGCCGCCCTGCCGAGGCTCAACAGCAGCCGCCGGTGGGGTTAGTCCGCCGTCTGGTCCTAGAGGAGTTGTCAAAACACGATTGCGCTGACAGTACATCCGTGCTCCAGCGACGGGGTTTGTTGCCTGCGAGCGCTGTCGATATCGATGCAGATCTTGGACCAACGCATCTAGCATGGGGTGTCGCCAAGGCTCGTAGAATGCGTGCCTTAACCCAGGAACCAACTATCAGTTAGTCATTTTTGCGTTTTGGGAACTCCCAACCGATCTTGGTTACCCTTGTGCGAGCCTCGTAGAAAAGACAGTCGGGTGGGCAGGCAAAGGGAAGGTCGAGGTTGGCTTTAAGCCTGCACCTTTGGATACGCTCCCCGGAAGGGAGGGTTTGGAGGACGTAATGCTTGCAGGTCTCTTGAATGGCCACCACTGTAGAGTAGCAGTCCTAGGCTTATGAAGAGCAAAGGAACGAATCAAGTGGCTGGACCAGGGCAAGATATCAGAGATAACCAGGGCGATTCCGATCAGGCGATGGCCTCGCTCTCGAGGGTCATTGATGATCTGCCGGAGTGGATTCTCTCGTTGAGCGCTATCGCACGAACGGGTCTCGCATTTAGCGATTCGCTTTACGAGCGCGAGCGCTACGACGAGATTCTAAAGGTGGCGACTCGGATGCAGGATGCGGCTAGGGCGCATGGCGTTGCGGTAGATACCTCGGTGTTTTCTGAGGGACCTCGGGGAATACCTGGTTACGTGACCCCTAAGACTGCAGTCGGTGCCATAGTGCTCGACTCATCTCGAAGGGTGCTTCTTATTCGTCGAGCGGATAGTGGAGCATGGCTCTACCCTACGGGATGGGCCGATGTCGGTTACTCTCCCGCTGAGGTAGTTGTGAAGGAGGTGCTAGAGGAGACTGGAATTCGTTGCACGCCAACTCATCTCCTCGCAGTCCTCGATGGCATGCGACTTGGCTTTACTCAGGTCGCCATGTACACTTCTATATTTCTTTGCCGAAGTGACGGCGGTGAACTCGAGCCACACCCACTTGAGACCTCTGGGGTTGCCTGGTTCGAGCTCGATGAGCTACCGGACAACCTCAGATCGCTGTTCGCGGCACCCTGGCTTGCTTGGATTAGGGATCAGTCGGAACCGCCAAAGCCTTACTTCGACCCAGTTAGGACGGGTAGGGTCTAGCAACTACCTTGCTATTCTCCTTGCTGTCTTCTTAAGAAACGTTCAGCTTCAATCGCAATAGTGTCGATCGAAGATCGGACGTCGAGTTCTTGCTCGTAGTTCGACTCGAGTGATGAGATGTAGGCGATCAGGTCGGGATCGCGTGACACGAAGTCCTTCACCTCTTGATCGGTATCGCCGAGTTCCTCTCGAAGCTCACGAAAATCCTCCTCCATACCTAGGAGAATCTCGAGCTGATGCAGGAGTGCGAGTGCCGATCGTTGGGCAGGAAATTGACTTAGGTAATGGGGTACCTCTACCCAGAGGGAGACGACCTCTGTTCCATAGCTAGCCGCGGCTGACTGTAGGACGCTGAGAAAGCCAGTCGGGCCCTCGTAGCGAGGACTGTCGAGCCGGAGTAGCTCACCGACGGCAGGAGTGCTCGCGTAGCCAAAGAGCCGTGGAGGTTTGGTGTGGGGCGCGGGTGCAAGTAACGAACCCAGCGTAATTACCCTATCCACGGCCAGCATGTTTGCGACCGAAAGAAGCTCAGCAGATGCGGTCTTCCAGCGGAACTGTGGCTCTGGACCGAATAAAAAGAACACTGGTCCATACCGTTTGATCGTTGCCTCCCCGATCACGAGTGTACTCCAGCGCAACTCTGAGATTCCATGGTGATCTATGGCCACCATCGGCCGAACCATCGAGAAGTCGTAGAAGTTCTCGGGGTCAAGGTAGGCAAGGTCCGCGAGCGCAAGCGCCGAAGCGATCTGATTGTAGGCGATCGTCGCTGCATCGCCCGCATCAGTCCACCCTGAAAGGGCTGCGATGAGCGTCGCGGGTTTGCGGCGTTGGCCTACCCGCCTGTGCCAGACGATGTCTCTCATCGTATCTATGCTAGTGGCCAAAGGTGAGAACAGAAGGAGTTTTGATGACAACCAGCATTGAGTGGCGAATTGAGCAACCAGTGAGGTCTACACCCGAGCTTGTATTGGCTATCAACCAACTGCTACCACAGCTCTCTCAACGAGCGTCTCCGATCACCCTTGAGAGCCTCGATGAGATGATAACCGCTCCCTCGTCCCATCTCTTCGTCGCCCAAGATAGTGATGGTCGAGTGGGAGGCATGCTCACTTTGGTGGTCTTCCCGATCCTGACAGGGCAGCGGGCGTGGATCGAAGATGTCGTGGTTGACACCGCGGTGCGAGGCGCAGGGCTTGGTCGCCTGCTGACCCAGAAGGCGATAATGTTGGCTAGCGAGCTAGGCGTAACTACTGTTGACCTTACCTCGCGATCGGGCAGAGTGGCCGCTCATCGGCTGTATGAGTCGGTCGGGTTTGTAGTTCGCGACACAAGTGTGTACCGTTTTGTAGTAGAGGCGATTTAAGTGCCACGAGAGAAGAAGAGGTGGAAAGAGTAAAAATGGCTGATTCAATCACGATCACGGACAACCGCTCGGGTGAGTCGTTCGAGGTTCCCATCGTTGATGGTACGGTATCTGCACAGCAATGGAGTAAACATCTTCCAGGAATTTGGTTCCTTGATCCTGCACTCGTCACCACGGCGATGTCGGAGAGTAGCATCTCATATCTCGATGGTGATGCAGGTATCCTGCGCTATCGTGGCTATCCAATCGAACAACTTGCCGAGAAGTCAACCTATCTGGAGGTTGCCTACCTTCTTTTGAACGGAGAACTCCCGACTGAGGACCAGTTGTCGTCATGGGTTGGAGAGGTGACGCACCACACGTTCATACACGAGAACGTGCGCAAGCGCTTTCTTGAGGGTTTTCACTACGATGCTCATCCAATGGGTATTTTGGTGTCCGCTGTCGCGGCACTCTCGACCTTCTATCTCGACGCCAAGGAGATTTTCGATCCAGAGGCGCGCCACCGCCAGATCGTGCGGTTGATTGCAAAGATGCCGACGCTGGCTGCAGCGGCCTACCGTTTCTCACAGGGAATGCCCTTCGTATATCCTGACAATGCCTTGAGCTTCCCCGAGAACTTTCTGTCGATGATGTGGAAGATCGCCGAGCCACGCTACGAGGCTGATCCACGACTCATTAGGGCTGTTGATGTTCTCTTCATCCTCCACGCCGATCATGAGCAGAATTGTTCCACGACTGCAATGAGGGTCGTTGGTTCGGCGCATTCGGATCCGTACTCCTCAGCGGCCGCCGCCTGTGCCGCCTTGTATGGGCCCCGTCATGGTGGCGCCAATGAAGCGGTGGTAAAGATGCTGACCGAGATCGGCAGCATCGAGAACGTCCCTGATTTCGTTCGCTCGGTGAAGGAGGGGCATGGTCTTCTCCAAGGATTTGGGCATCGAGTCTACAAGAACTATGATCCGCGCGCCAAGATCATAAAGAATGTTGCCTACGATGTTTTCGACGTGACCGGTAAAAATCCGCTGCTCGATATCGCGTTGAAGCTCGAAGAGGTAGCACTCTCTGATGAGTACTTCATTTCGCGTAAGCTCTACCCGAACGTCGACTTTTACTCCGGACTGATCTACCAAGCGATGGGTTTCCCGGTAGACATGTTTCCAGTGCTGTTTGCAATTCCGCGGATGTCGGGTTGGCTCGCACACTGGCAGGAGCTGTTAGACCAGGACGCCAAGATCGCACGACCGAGGCAGCGCTACGTCGGTGCTGAGGTGCGCGACTTCGTTCCTATCGCCGATCGATAGGTCAATAGCTTTCGGTGGTCGATAGTCTGTCACTCAACTCTCTCTGTCTTTCAGTGCTCTGTCTTTCAGTGCTCTGTCCTTCAGTGAAGGGTATGGGTGGCAGACTGACCGGTCAGTCTCGGACTCTTATGAGGCCTTCCTGGGCGACCGATAGCAGGAGTCTCCCAGAGTGGTCGTACATCTTTCCCTGAGCTAGGCCACGCGAGTGTTGGGTGGTTGGGCTGACCATGTCGTAGAGGAACCAATCGTCGGCTCTTGCGTTTCGATGGAACCACATGGCATGGTCGAGGCTAGCTGCGAAAATTCTGCGGTCCATCCATGAGAGCTGATGAGGGAGCAAAGTGCTGTCGAGCAGTGTCATGTCCGAAGCGTAGGCGAAGAGGCAGGCATGAAGTAGGGGTTGATCGGGTAGGTCACCGTCTGCTCGCAGCCAAATCATCTGCTTGGGTTCTCGTGGCTGTTCCAGTTTTGCCATCGTCGGAGGTAAGACGTAGCGGATGTCGAATGGACGCGGGCGATCATACCAGTCACCCATTGAGTCAGCCCAGGGGGCCATAGTCTCCTCAAAGTCGGGGAGACTTAGTGGGTCTGGTACCCTGGGTGCATCGAGTTGGTGCTCGAGTCCATCCTCGTCGACCTGAAACGATGCCGAAAGGTTGAAGATTGGCTTGCCGTGTTGGATTGCTAAAACCCTACGGGTACTGAAGCTTCTACCGTCTCTGATTCGCTCGACTTCGTAGAGTAGTGGGATGCTGGGATCGCCAGGCCGAATGAAGTAGGCATGGAGGCTGTGGACCGTCCTGTCGGTCGACACTGTACGTCCTGCCGCAACGAGAGCTTGTCCGGCAACCTGACCGCCGAAGACGCGCTGACGATCTTCGCGTGGACTTTGTCCTCGAAAGATATTGACCTCGATTGATTCGAGATCGAGGAGGGCAATGAGATCGTCAAGAGCTTTGGACATCGTTCTCCTATCTCCGCAGTCTGAGTGGGCGGCGGATATCATCTATTGCAAAACGACTAGGCTTAGCCTGTGCAGTCCCTTTATCGCACAGTCTATGGGTGGCTAGTCGCCAAAATTGGCGTTACGGCTATCAAATATGCGTTAAGTTCCGTGATATCGGTCGTAGTGACTGAGGCGGTTCTCTTTCTGGTTTTCGGAGTTTTCCGCCTCTTCTCTGCTGAGATTTCTAACGTAGTCGCGACCGCGGTGGCTGCTGTGCCCTCGTACTACCTAAACCGAAACTGGGCGTGGGGTAAGTCTGGCAGATCGCATTTTCTGCGGGAAGTTGTACCGTTCTGGTCGCTAGCGTTCGTTGGACTCGCTCTTTCTCTAGTGACCGTCGGATTTGCGCAATCCTTCGCGAATTCTCACGGATTCTCGCATCTCACGGATGCTCTTTTTGTAAACTTTGCCTCGTTGGTGGCTTTCGGTGTTGTATGGGTAGGCAAGTTCTTTATCTTCAATTTCTGGCTTTTTGGGACCAGGAGCGCAAGTGAGGTAGGACCGACATGAGTGACGACAAGTTAAGTGGAGCAAGTGCTCTTGACACAACCTCAATGCAGGCTGCTCTGCTTTTGCAGCGATCTTTGACCAAACCCGCTGGTTCGCTCGGTCGACTTGAAGATCTTGGTCTCCAGCTAGCAGGTATCTATCGATCTTGTCCTCCGCCGATTCCTAGGCGACCGATGGTAGTAGTTGCCGCCGGAGATCATGGTGTGTTAGCGGAAGGGGTCTCTCCGTGGCCACAAGAGGTCACGGCGCAGATGATAGCGAACTTTCTTGCTGGCGGAGCAGCGATCAATGTGCTTGCAGACGAAGTTGGAGCTCAAGTCGTCGTTGTCGACTGTGGGGTACGGGCCGCGTTCGACGCGACTCCGATGCTCCATGTCGTTAAGCGTGCGGAGGTAACCGGGAATATCTACATCGAGCCCGCGATGTCGGAGGCGGTAGCGAACGCACTCATCGGCGAAGGCAGGCGCTTTGCCTCGGAGCAAGCGGCCCTAGGGGTAGATCTGTTTCTCACCGGTGACATGGGGATTGGCAATACCACTCCTTCAGCTGCGTTGATCGCTACCGTCACAGGAGCAAGCGCTTCGAGAGTGACCGGCCGAGGTACTGGAATTGACGACAAGACGCTCGCGAAGAAGACGGCGGTCGTCGAGAAGATCGTCTCTTCGTATCGAGGTGAGCACCCAAGCGCTGGAGAGCTGTTAGCGCGTATGGGTGGGTTTGAGCATGCGTTTCTTACCGGGCTAATCCTTGGAGCAGCTGAGGCAAATACTCCCGTGATCCTTGACGGAGTAATCGCCATCGCAGCCGCGCTGATGGCATCTTTGGAGGACGAGGCTGCTGTCAGCTATCTGATTGCTGGACATCGGTCCGTCGAACCAGGGGCAAGCATCGGGTTAGCGCATCTTGGTCTGGAGCCGCTGGTCGACTTGGGTCTTCGCTTAGGTGAAGGCACAGGTGCAACGCTTGCGGTTCCCATGGTGCGTGCTGCAGCTAGGGTGCTAGCGGAGATGGCTACCTTTGATGCTGCCGGAGTTACCGAGAAGAGCTAGCAGCGTGCGCGACCCAGGGTTAGATCCGGATGTGTCCGAACCAGCTCGGGTTTAACCGCTGTGGTCGCCACATCTGCGGAGCTCAGGACACCAGCTGGCGTGAGCGTGACCTAGCTGTTGCGATGCAGGTCGGTATGCCTGATCCATTTACGTAAGAGCCCGTAAGCGCTATATCACCGTGGAACCGGTCGAGTAGGCGAGCATCTAGCTCGGCTATGAACTTTGCGTGATACGGACGAAAGTGGGGGAATGAACGGTTCCAGCGCACTGTGCGATCCCATGCCCAGTCGAATTGATGGCCAAGGATTTGGCTTGTCTCAAGCAATAAGGTATCTCTAAGTTCAGCATCATTCATCCGCAAGTGGCGCCGATCGTAGAGCGATCCGGTCGATATTCTCACCAGCGTCCCCACCCGGCCGGTCCAATCTGGCCACTTGTTAGAGGCGATAGATACAGCGGTCGTCATCAGACCCAGGTCTCGGGCGACGAGTACACCACTGATCTTGGCGAGATGCGGCGGCAGGGGCTGTTTGGAGTAGGCGATGAGCATTGAAACTGATGCGTAGTGGATAGAGCGAAGAAGGTCTAGACCCTCTGGAAAAATAGGGCCAAGCAGCGAGGCGCTCTTAAAGGAGGGTAAAGCGATGAGAAGACGCTGGCCACTGTAGGTCTCAGTCGGGGTGGACGCGGCGACGTTAGATGGAGAGATTCGCTCGATGGACTGCACTGGCGAGGAGGTCACTATCTGACATCCGCCAGCCTCCAACTCGGATCGAAGGTGCGCGACGAGTGTGGACAGTCCTGTCGAAGGAGTACCAAAGGCCGGCCCCATACTCCCTCCGGGAGATGCTGGTAGCTTTCCGGCAAGAATCGCGGGTGCGCTGGTGCGGGCACTGAGACCGTAGATGGTATTGGCATTTATGCCGCCGACAAGAGGTTCAATATTGGCGTCAGACCAGCGACGTCCAAAACGATTGTTGACGATAGCTCCGAGATCGTCACCTCCCTCCTCTATTCGCATATGAGCGCGAAGTACCCCGGCGGCCGCTCGGAGACGAGCAGAGAGTGGCACTAGGTGATTTGTGAGGGCTTGGTGAACTTGCGTCGGTGCCCCGAGATTAAGCCCAGCTGGTATAGGTTGGGTACCTGTCGACGTATAGAGAAGGGCTCTCCCGGCCGCAGGTGATATTTCGTCAAGTCCAAGGTCATTGAGGAGTTCGTTCGCGCTAGCGTTGCGGCGCAGATAGGAGTCTGGCCCAAGCTCTACTCGTATTGAGTCGACCATCATCGTTTGCAGTTTCCCACCGAGTTGGACGTCCTGCTCTAACAGGGTGACCTCATGCCCGAGTCTCATTAGCTCCCATGAGCTGGCGAGCCCACTGATGCCACCTCCGGCGACGATAACCTTCACAGGTTAAACGCTCCTCGCAGGTTCGCCCCGCGCTCGTGGACCAGGTCGACAACAGCAGCCAAGGTCTCAGGGTTTGTCTCGGGTAGAACGCCATGTCCAAGATTGAAGACGTAGCTAGTTGCCTGTGCCGACGCGGTAAGGACATGCTCGGTTGCGGAGAGGACATGCTCTGTTGGTGCTAAGAGGATTGAGGGGTCGAGATTGCCTTGGAGCGCAACCTTGGAGCCAAATCTTGTGGCGATGTCAGCAAGGTCGACACGCCAGTCCAACCCCAACGCAGGAAACCCGAGTTCAACAAGATCTTCGAGCAGACCGGCGGTTTCAACTCCAAAGTAGATGACAGGAACATCAAGTTGGCCAACCTCGTAGGCTAGACGCTGCAGATGCGGACGAACCAGCTCGCGAAACATCCATGGGCTGAGTGTCCCAATCCATGAGTCGAATATCTGAACGACGCTCGCTCCATGGGCGACCTGGACGGTGAGCGTAGCTATAGCCATGTCTACGAGACGATCGGCGAGCTCATGGAAGACGCTGGGCTCCTCTAGCATGAGCTTCTTGACGGTTGTGTGCGACCGCGATGGTCGCCCTTCGATTAGGTAGCTTGCAATGGTGAAGGGCCCGCCGCAGAATCCTATCAACGGAACGGTGAGCTCTTCGACGCAGAGTTCGACCGCTGAGGCCATTGCCGCGAGGTCGACGGAGGGGTCAAGAGGTCTTAGTCGCTCGACATCTCGGATCGATCGGAATGGTTCCTCTACGACTGGCCCCACGCCTGCTACGATATCGACGCCGATGTCCAGGTTTGCCAGTGGGGCCATGATGTCCGAGTAGAGCACGGCGGCATCAACTCCATAGCGTCTGACTGGCTGCAGGGTAATCTCGGCAGCCAGATCAGGTTTAGTCAGTACCTTCAGAATTGAGTCTACTCCACGAATCTCTCGATACTCAGGGAGTGATCGGCCAGCCTGGCGCATAAACCAGACAGGGACGCGCTCGGTAGGTTCTCGACGTAGGGTTTTCACAAGAATGGAGGATCTGAGGTCAGGGTTCATAATTGTCATAGCGCTTGTTGCCGAGTCTACCTGGCTACCCATCAAAGGCTCAGCGGTAGAGCTGACTCTAGGGTCACCGGAGAGTCTCATCGGTCCATGCCTGTTGACCAACGTGGGAGCGCGAGCTCCGCCTGTCTGTAAGGGCGGGGAGGATGCCGCCGGTTAGAGTGGATGGTCGGGATGCACGCATTGTGCCACTTAGCAGTCAAGGGCAGTAGTAGGGGTAGTTTGAGACCAAAGATAGCGTGGCGAACCGCCGCCACAGTGGTGGTGTCGGATGGCGCATGATCCACAGGACAATCGAGATGGCATGACTTCAGCAGCCTTCGAGGAGGAGCATGCCTATGTGGAGCTTGCATATGCCACCCTCGATGGTTTGAGGTCAAGGATCGAAGGGTCGATGCAGCAGGCCCTTGAACTTCCCAGAGGAGGAACACCGCAGGCGCGTCTCGAACGTGACGTTACGATTGAGGCTTCACTTACTCGCCTGTCTCGTTTGGAGGTAGGGGCACACCCATTGCTGTTCGGCCGCATTGATCTTGCCGAGGCGACGAGTGTCGACGATGGCGAAGGCGACAGGATTCAAACGTCGTATCATATCGGGCGGATCTCGCTCTCGGACGATGTCGGAGATCCTCTGGTAGTTGATTGGCGCGCACCGGTGGCTGAGGCGTTTTACCGGGCTACCGTGTTGCATCCAATGAACCTGCTCCGTCGATGGCATCTTGCTGTCGCGCAGCGACATCTGGTGGGCCTGGAATATGAAGATTTAGTCGGATCGGATCGAAGCGACCGAGAGTTGGTGGGACGCGCTTCACTGTACGCCGCATTGGAACGCCCCCGCACGTTGGAGATGGCCAACATCGTCGAGACCATCCAAGCAGATCAGGATGAGTTGATTCGCCGACCGTTGAATCGAACGATCATCATCGAAGGATCACCTGGAACCGGGAAGACTGCTGTTGCCCTGCATCGTGCTGCCTATCTGGTCTACACCTATCGTTGGAGACTTGAAAGGCAAGGCGTGCTCGTCTTGGGACCATCTGAGTCCTTCGTTCGATACGTCCGGTCGGTCTTGCCTTCGCTGGGTGAGAGCGGGGTGGAGGTTCGCTCAATCTCCGGACTTCGTGAGCCGCGCATCGACTCTGTTCCTGGGGATGATCCGGTTGCGATGCGCCTCAAAGGCGATCTTCGCATGTCACGTGTCTTACGAAAGGCGGTCAGAGATCGGGAGCGACCGCTCAGACGATCTGTGAGCATTCCCTTTGGATCGCGCATTCTTGTGGTATCGCCAGAGTTGACCCAACGTGCAGTGAGGGCGGGGACCTCCGCTCGGGGGCGTCATAACCAGCGACGTAAGGTGGTCGAAGGATTTCTGGCTCGGGAGTTGGCGATTGAATTTCTTCGAGGCGGTCAACTGTCTACCAGTCCAGCAGATCTGAACGAGAATGTGATCAACCTGTTCGATGACGATCTTGACTTGCCTCTCCAGTTACCTGAGGATTCAGAGGAAGACATCATTCGCGATGTGGTTCTCCAACTCCGTCGGCTCGAGAATTTCCAACGAGTCATGGACCGCATATGGCCCTCACTGCGGGCCGAAGAGTTCCTTTTTGACCTCTTCAAGCATCGGTCGCTCCTGCGTCTGGCGGGAGGATCGGTCCTTCGGGAAGAAGAGATTGACGTCCTACTCCTGCCCTCCGGGCTAGCGTTGGAGACGATCCAGTGGAGCGATGAAGACGTCGTGCTGCTCGACGAGATAGATGCCCTTGTGGGTGCTCATGAGCCCAAGATATTTGGTCACGTTATAGTTGACGAAGCTCAGGACATATCACCGATGGCGGCAAGGGTGATTCGCCGAAGGACTTCTAAGGACTCTCTCACGGTTTTGGGTGACTTAGCGCAAGCGGTTAGCCCCTTCCGGGGGAGATCGTGGTCCGAGGTGTTGAGCCCCTTTGGAGTGTCAAATTTCGAACTCATACGTCTTCCGATGAACTATCGATCGCCGCGCCGCCTGGCTGAGGTCGCCGACCGCCTTAGGCGCCGTATTCTGGGCAGTCAGGCATTGAATGAGGTTCCGATTCGAACACTAGCAGGGAGTCTCGACACCGCAGTGGTACGCCGAGTGGATCTTGTTGAACACCTTGAGCGTCAGATACAGATGTGGCTCGATCAATCAGAAGGAACTGTGGCGCTGGTGGTCCCTGATGGGGCCCACGACTTGCTTCGTTTGATTTGCAAATGCAAAGTCGATGTAGCTAGAGTATTCGTAGCTAGTGTGTCTGGGGTTAAAGGGATGGAGTTCGATTCAGTAGCGCTTGTTGGGTTCGACGTGCCGCAGGAGAGTGATCTCCTTCAACGCGAGATGTACGTGGCTCTTACTCGCGCAACGCGATCCGTCTCTATGTTTTTCCTCAACTCGACCCCAGGATGGGTCGAGTCCATGCTTGCTTGAGCGAGATGTACGTAATGGTCGGGGTTGGTCTGACAAAGGAGTACTGGGAGTGGTAGATAGTCATGGCTGAGACGGCAGTCACAACGCCCGTGAGGCGAGAGCCGATTCGATTCTCGAAGCCATCCATCCTTGGACTAGGTACGATTATCTGGCTTGGCTCGGAGTTGATGTTCTTTAGTGGGTTGTTCGCGGCGTACTTCACGATTCGCGCTCACGATGGCTCCCCTTGGCCTCCGGCTGGTACTCATTTGGATACAGTCCAGGCCGGCATTTTCACCGCGATCCTGGTGATGTCGAGCGTAACGATGCAGAAAGCGGTATTTGAGGCTGAACACGATCGTCCACGTAGCGCGATGTGGTGGATCGCGCTGACCTTCATTATGGGAGGCTCCTTCATCGCTAATCAGGCAGTGGAGTGGTCAACTCTGAAATTTGGTCCACAAACGAACGCTTATGGTTCGTTGTTCTACGTCATGTCCGGAGTCCATGGCCTGCACGTAATCATCGGCCTTGTCGCCATGCTCTTCTTGCTATTTCGACTAAAAGGCATTAAGGGAGGATCCCGCCACCTGCCAGGCTTGCAGGCACTGTCCTACTATTGGCACTTTGTTGATATTGTTTGGGTTGCTCTCTATGCATGTCTGTTCTTGGTTCATTGAGTGGGTTGGCTGTTGTGAGTAATGTTGAGGGGTTGGTAGAGTGAACGATCAGATGAAGCAGAACGTTAAGAGGCGGTCGCAGCTCAGGTGGGTTGTTGGCTCAGTTGCTTCGGGTGTAGCCGTTCTTGCGCTTGCTACGATCGCGCTCTATCCGCACCAGGGACATTCACAAACGCTGACTAGCGCAAAAGTGGCTGCCAAGCCGGCATCGCATGGTGCATCGTCAGGCAAGCCGATTGTATACAAAAATCCACCTAAAAGCCTTATCCCTCAAGGTAGGCAGCTTTTTGCTGAGGATTGCCAAACCTGTCATGGTCCACAGGCGGAGGGGTCGGTGAGAGCCCCAAACCTACAAGGGTTGGGTGCCGCGACCATTGACTTTTGGGTCTCAACCGGACGGATGCCACTGGCAGATCCCACGGAGCAGGCTGCTGTA
>DAHXNM010000201.1 GCA_027365375.1 Ferrimicrobium sp.
CCCCTCACAGGGAAGTTCGGCGTATCTTGCTAGCGCGTTCATCCGGCGCAACTGAGTGTCAAGGGGGCATGAGTTGTAAGAGACCAGAATCTCTTATCAACCGTGTGCGGATAAGCCTAACGACTTTGAGCAATTATGCTCTGGTTTTTAGGAGCAGTAGATTATAAGGACTACCATGACAGGCTGTGACATATAGGATTCTCCCTCGCAACGCAAGTCATCTCACCCAATGCATCAGCATCCTGGCCGAACTACACGAGCAAGACGACTATCCGGTGGTCTGGCCGAGCGATCCAGCGACATGGCTAACCGGGGAGCATTTTTTGGGCGCATGGGTGGCGATGGATGGCAACACCTTGTTAGGCCACGTCGGCTTGAAGTTTTCCCAACTTAGCGATGAGACAGAGGTTGGCGAGATATTTCGCCTCTTTGTCGCTCCGAAGCTTCAAGGGATTGGCGTAGGTAAGACACTCTTGGAGCATGGGGTGAATGAGTTGCGGCTGCGTGGGTTGTTGCCGATGCTGCGAGTTGTGGTAGAGATCGGGCAGGTAGCTGCGATCTATGAACATCTGGGTTGGCGACTGCACTCCTCTCGTCGAGCGACTCATGGGCCACTCGCGAGTCAGGGTTACACCATTGCTACCTATCTGTTGGATGTCGACTGAGTCGGTGTGGGCTATCGGCGACCTGACAGTTTGCTGAAACGTCCTTTGCACCGTGTGAAGAGTGTGGTATCATTAGGTTTAGAGTCGGGGAGGTCGTGACAGCTTGGCAGATTGGGATGGTAAAGGTTTACCGCCGGCCGCACAGCGCCGTGTAGAGTCGGCAGCCGCCTCTTCGTTGCGATCGTCGCTTCTTTCGATAACTGCTAATACTGGCATTGAGTCGGTGGGCTATCGACCAGTAAGCGAGGTAATGGGGAGCGTAGTGCTGAGCACCTATGGGGCAGTAATGCCTTCGTGCGGAGTCTACAACCAGGGCTATGGAACACCCTTCGGCATGAATTCCGGCATGTCAGGCGTGCGAATGGGTGGTGGCCAACAGTTTTATGGAGGTTATGAGCCTTACGTTGATGTGATTAATCGGGGATGGACGGTGGCGATGAACCGCATGCTCACCGAGTCCAAAGCGGTTAATGCTCACGGCGTGGTAGGCGTGCAACTCACCCAACGTCGTTTCGAGGGCGGAGCTATTGAGTTCATGGCGATGGGGACAGCGGTGCGATCTACCGTCGTCAAGGACCACCATGGTCGTGATATCTTCACTACTCACCTCGACGGGCAAGATGTATCGAAGTTGCTCCATCATGGTTGGATGCCGGTTCGATTGATTGTCGAGGTTACGGTGGCGGTACGCCATGACGACTACAACACCCTTAACCAGGGGTCGATGTTCGCGCCAAATGCAGAGCTGACCGGCTTCAGTGATCTCGCGAATTCGGCTCGCTCGTCTGCGCGACAAAGCCTCCGACAGCACCTTAAGCCGAGGGATGAGGTTGGGATGATTATCGACTCCCTCGATTCCAACATTTTCCGAAACGAGATGGGACAGGGCCACTCCGATCACCTTTGCGAGGTTCGCGTGGTCGGCACTACGGTTGCGCAGTCGGGGCAAGCGGAGACACGCATGCAGCCCCTCTCAATTATCTATCTGAAGTCAAGAAAGACAGGAGCATAACAACATGGCTGAAGAGACCCTCGATCCAGAACAGCTAGGGGTGCCAGAGGACGCTATTCGGCGCCTCCAGGAGATGCGGCCAGGGCAATCCACCTCCCTATTCACATCAGACCTATCAGTCAATGAGTTCTTACTCGTTCGCGAGGCTGGATTCCGTCCGTTGGGGCTGGTCTTTGGATCCTCTATCTACCATGTTGGCATCCAGGTGGGTAGATGGAGTAGTAACCAAGAGCTCGACAAGTTGACTTCTGCGATGTATCATGCCCGAGAGCTCGCGATGGAGCGGATGCAGTCTGAGGCTGAGGTGCTCGGGGCGGATGGCATCGTTGGCGTTCGCCTTGACGTAGAGTTCAAGGAGTTTGGTAACGATATCGCCGAGTTCATTGCGGTTGGTACAGCAGTGAAGGCCGACGACACCTCGATCAATTGGCAGAGTGGCGGACGCCCATTTACTTCAGATTTGAGTGGACAAGACTTCTGGACGTTGCTCCAGTCCGGCTATGCTCCTCTCGGTATGGTTATGGGGACTTGTGTATACCACATAGCCCATCAAGG
>DAHXNM010000214.1 GCA_027365375.1 Ferrimicrobium sp.
TTGGCCTAGAGAATCCGGATAGCGGCTCCATCGATGTTGGTGGCACTGTTCGTTTCACCTATCTCGATCAGTCACGTGACTCTCTCGACCCGACCGCCACTGTCTATGACGAGATAACTGGCGGGGTTGAAAGGATCGTCGTTGGCAGTAGAGATATCCACGCCCGCGCGTACGTGGCGAGCTTTGGGTTTAAGGGAAGTACGCAACAAAAGCTGATTGGCGAGATCTCTGGTGGCGAGCGAAACCGAGTCCAACTTGCGAAGGTACTCCGGAGCGGCGGCAACGTGTTACTCCTTGACGAGCCTACGAATGATCTAGATGTCGATACCCTAAGAGCGCTAGAGGATGGGCTCCTCGGGTTTCCTGGATGTGTCGTGGTTATCAGCCATGATCGCTGGTTTCTCGACCGGATCGCCACCCATATCCTCGCCTTCGAAGGCGAGGCGGAGGTGCGTTGGTTTGAGGGCAACTTCTCCGACTATGAGGTTGATCGCCACCGAAGGCTCGGTACCGATGCTGATAAGCCCCACAGGATGAAGTACAAGCCACTGACCCGCTAGGCCGTATTCATGATCGTGGTTCGAAAGCCTCGTTTGGCAGTAATGTTCGCGGTGAGACTGGGGTTGGCGCAACGAGAATGCAAGTGGATACTTGCTGACGCTTGTCTACATGGCTGATGCGATACATGATTGCAATGGTCCAGAGTGCAATAGCCAATACCTACGAAAGTGGGTGTGTTCGTGATAGTACCGAGCGTCAGCTCGAGTGCGATGCGACGTTTGGTCCAACAAGGTAAAGTCATGTATTGCAGCCTTGCCGAGGCTTCTTGATCCACCAGGCGTCGCACTCCATTGATACCCTTGCCATCCAGCTCGGGTAGAGGTAGTGCATCTCATCGGCTTGGCTGGGAAATTTAAATCTTCGGTTATCGTGCACGTATTATCGCTAAATATGCCACCCATTCTCGTTCAAATGTGTCAACTGATCTCGCCAGGCGGGTGTTATCGAGAGTTGAAGCGTTCGGCGGTGTAACCGAACTCGAAGTGAGTTATAGCAAGCGACGGTTTATTATAACCATGCCGGGATCGGTGCAACATTGTATTTGAATCGTGCATATGTTTGCCCAAGCCAGTCTTAATCAGTAGCCCAAGCGCAGGAGCAGTAGGCTGGCAGCCAGGATGACGATCGCCCAGGAGAGGGCGCGTAACGCCCTCTCAAGAGGTGCGAGGAGGTACGACTGAGAGATACGCTCCACTGTTCCGTCGGTGTAGACGATACGACCCTCTACGCAGACCGCACGACGCCGTATCTTCCGAGCTTGGTTGGATAGTGATCGCTGCGCTGCGGATAGGAAAGCAGCTGAGCATGCGAGGAGTATGGCTGATGCAGCGATAGTCTGATCTTGGGCGTAGGCCGCTGTTAAAACCGGGAACGCACCCCACGCCAAGGCGAAACCAAGATCGGTATGCAGTCGGCCACCGAAGAGTTCAAGGTTGTAGCCGAGTACGAGTATGACACCTAAACCAATGAAGACGGCGAACCAGGGGCCCAGTCTGAACACAGCTATGATGCCAATAGCTATCGCACCAGACAGGCCCAGGGCTGCACAAGCAATCAGGAGATTCTTGGGTAATTGTGTTCCAAGTGGCCGTCCTCGGAGTTCATCGAGGGCGTGCGCCGCTACCCCGACCGCCAGGAAGAAGGCAACCACCGCACCCGCGAGCGTAGTCCAGTTGACCCTCGACACTATCAGCGATCCAATGACGACGTAGGAGAGGTGCCAGGCTGTATAAGGAGGGTGAAGGATGGCCCGTACGTCTCTAAGACGTGTATGGGCTCCTACTGCGTAGTACGCGGGTCCGTCTTTAGGAGCTCCGGTTTCACCTGGATCGGGTTCCATGGCCCTTGGTTCCCCACATCACTAGACCTCCACCAAGTGACATAAGTTGTGTCTTCACGTTGTCAATGCCGGCGCGATTCCACGCATCGACGGTCCATGCCACTGAGTATTTCCTATAGTGCTGTGAGATATTAGGCCCCAAAAAACGACCTACGTTGAACCACTCGGTGCCCCCTATCAGCCATCCGGCGCTTGGCAATATGAGACGGGTATAGAGCCACCATGATGCATGCCACCAGAGAGTGGGTGGAACGTTGAATTCCAGACTGGTTAGAGTTCCCCCAGGTCGGAGGACGCGAGATAGCTCTGCAAGCGTAGCAGCCGGATCGGCCACATAGCGAAGCAGATAGCTGAAGCTAACTGCATCGAAGGTCTGATCCGGGAAGGGAAGCTGCTCTGCTCTCCCCTGTATGAGATGAATGCCGTTTTCACCGCGCCTGGATAAATTCTTGCGCGCGCGAACGAGCATCGCCTTCGTGATGTCGATGCCAACCACACGCGCTCCGGTGGCTGCACGGATTGCGAGCGCGATACCTGCAGGACCGGTGGCGACGTCGAGCACCAAGCCGGGTGAATCGGTGTCAGTTACGTGTTTTACGACTTCACGGCGCCACCGACGATCTTGTCCAAATGACAGGATATTTGCAAGCATGTCGTAATGCGCTGGTAGACCGTCAAAAAGTTCAACAGCAAAGTGGTTTGGGTCTGAATCGATCTCTCTCGTCACAAGCGTAAGGTTAGCCCAGTTCGTGCAAACGTCGTGGCGACCTTTGAGGCGGTCTCCCACAATTTGGTGAATGCTAAGAGTAGCGCTGAGTCGTCACAATCCTTCGATCGGCCACCAGGTGCCTGAGTCCCAAGTCTGTTCCGGCCACGCGGCCATCTCCTTGGCACGAGGATGAAATTCGATCCGGGAAGGAGAGTCCAGGACCATCGTGACCTCAGCATTAGCCTCGTATCGGTCCCATGTGGGCAATGCTTGCGCGGCTGGAGTTCCTGCCGTGATGAATGAGGTTACAGCTTCGGCCATCGCAAGGCAGAGCTGTGCCGGCGGATCGTCGGGCGCTTGGGAGGCGAACCCGAGGGCGTTCCAAATTGCAAACATATCGAGGCCATGTCCACCTGCTAGCTGAGAGGGTAGACCAGGAGGGCACCCATCGTAGCGGTAGCGCCATACGGGTGCATTGACGGATTGAGCGACGGCTAAGCGCCGTGTCGGTATCGCGTATCTTTCATCACCAAGGATAGCTACCCCAATGTTGTCATGGTCGAGGTCGGGATGGGCAACGCGATAAGCATCGATAATGTTATGGGCTCGATCAGATCCGAAGAGGCCTGTCAGCACGCCTTCAGCCTGCTCTCCGGCGCTCGGATCGAGCAGACTGTAGGTGATACCTTCGTTGCCGTTGCTTCCGGCCACTAGTTTTACATCTGCCGCCGACCCAGCTGCAATCGCGTCTAGAGGTGGGATCGGCAAAGCTGAGGTGCCAAGGGTTGGACGTCAGACCCAAATGGCACGTGCTCCACTCGCGATCTCCTCCTGCGCGGCGATTAGATCATCGGCAGGAATTGCGCGTCTCTTGTGAGCGTTCGTTTCGGTGAGCCCAAGCTCGCGCAGGTAGCGCCGAGCTATTCGTGCCGCTTGGGATCGAGTAGCCACGTGGTCAGCCCCACCGCTAGTGGATATCGCTTGTTGTGCAAGTCCTGAGCTGAGCGGGGAGGCAAGAAGATTGGCGACACTTTTGGCGCCGGCCGACACCCCGTAGATTGTGATGCGGTTAGGGTCACCACCAAACCCGATGATGTTGTCTCGCACCCACTTCAGTGCGAAAATCTGATCTAACAATCGTACGGCTCCTGAGTCGCGTTCGCCATCGCCAAGAACCTCGAAGAGGTCTAGAAAGCCAAGCGAGCCGAGTCGGTAGTTGAAACTTACTACAACCATACCCCGAGCGACGAATGCCTCACCATCGCCTACCGGAGTTTCCCTGCCTGAACCCTGGGTGTAGCTACCGCCGTGAATCCATGCCATGACCGGGTATCCATGAGGCTCGGGTGAGGGTACCACTGGAGAACTCACGTTGATGAACAGGCAGTCTTCGTCAAAGTTTTCTGAGGCCGTCGCACCGGCTGAAGGGCTGCAACAGTTGACGTACAGATGTACTACAATAGGATGTAATGAACCTGCGTGAGTGGGCACTCTCCCAAGGTATACATCCTCAAACGGCATATAAGTGCTATCGTGCCGGTACTCTACCTGTTCCTGCGCGTAAAGTAGGGCAACTCATATTGGTGGGAGACCTAGAGTCTCAACCGTCCGTATCCAAGTCTGCCGTCATATATGCACGGGTATCATCGGCTGATCAGAAGCCAGACTTAGATCGCCAGGTT
>DAHXNM010000220.1 GCA_027365375.1 Ferrimicrobium sp.
TTCAGGACAGGGAGATACAGTCACTTATTAGAGATCTTCGAGCGTGTGAGAGTTATCGCCTAGACGGGAAGGAATCCACGGGTTGGAGGAACTGGTATGACACCCTGGACAAGAGCGACCAGTCTCGGAGTGTTTAGGTATTCTAAAGCGGATAATTATTGTGCTCTGGCAAGTCCCGTCAGCGCTCAGCTGCGACCTCGGACTCAAAGGTTGCGCCGTCGTGGGCAAAGACCACCCGTGCCGGATCGAACTGCTCGATACGTTCGAGCCACTCGGGCCAGGGTGCTACACGTCGGTCAAGCTCACGAGACACACGCTGGGCTAGGTGTGCGCTCGCATATGCCGATGCGTCACCGGCCAGCGAGGCAGAGCTCGTCATTGAGAAGTCCATCGCCTGCCCCGCCACGAGAAGAGTGCCGTCCTTGGCGCACACGACAACGGACTGATGGCCTCGACTGTGGCCGGGGGTGGGGAGCACGACGATGCCATCTGCTATTTCGGTCTCCCCATTGATGCAGTCATAGCATGCGCCTTCAAAGTCAATGAGCTCTGGCACGGTGTAGTTAACCTCCCTAGCATCCTCAAGTTCAGCCGACTGGACCACTATGCGCCTCCCTGCAAGCCGTGAGTTCGCGCCACAATGGTCGAAGTGCAAGTGGCTATTGACGATGACATCGATGTCATCGATGCTGCATTCTGCCTCTCGGCAGGCTAAATCGAGCGACCTGCGCTGGGGTTGGTAGTATGCCTCGGTCTCGGGGTCCACCGCACCGATGCCGGTGTCGAACACCACAGTCATCTCGGGGTGCATGATAAGGTAGCCATATACCGGCTCCACTCGAGGCTGACCGGTACCGGTCTCGGTGGCCGGGCGCACAAAGAAGCCAAAGTCGAGCCGGCGGACGTCGTCGATACGAGCGAGTTTGGTCATGACGCTTGGTCCTCAGCGTGTAGCATCTCGATCACCGGAGCGAAGCCCTCGATCTCGCGTACCACGTAGTATGAGATCCCCCAGCGTTCTCTACAGGCGAGTAGGTGCGCTGCGATCTCTTCGTGAGTGCCGAGTGCGAGAAATGGAGTCGAGAGTGCGTGATCGACCTCGAGACCGGGAACCTCGGCGGCCAACTCTTTTGCAGCCTTGCGGCGATCGTCGGTAACGACCACAGCCTGGACTAGCGCATTCAATTCGAGGTGCCCGGCTCGCTCGCCAGCCTGCTCAGTGATCCAGGCAACGTTAGTGTCGAGACGCTCTGGATCCCAATGCACTGCGTGGGCGTTGCCGTCGGGTAGGGTCTTCCCGAGCATGGTGAGCCCAATGATGTCGGCCGTGCGTGCGGCATGGGCGAGTCCTGCTCGTCCGTTTACGCCAACCAGAATCGGGATGTGAGCTTGTAGCGGCTCAATAGTGGCGAAACCACTCAGGTCGTAGTATCCGCCATGATGGTCAACCTGCTCACCGTCTAGCAGGCGACGAAGGATGGCGACAGACTCGGCGAGGCGACGCTTACGTTGTTGGGGTGGATCGAAGTTGATAGACGTCGCGTGGTACTCGGGAAAGGCGTGCCCAGCGCCTATCCCAACCTCCAGACGTCCAGCTGAGAGCCGATCCAAGGATGCGAGACGTTGGGCCAAGATCCCTGGGTGATGGAGGTCGTTGTTCAGCACCAGCGGGCAGAGTCGGATTCGTTCACTCCAAGCCGCAGCGAACGCGAGAGGTTCAAGAACTGATAGGTATCGTCCAAGGTGGTCGAAGGTGCAGAACACATCGAAGCCGGCCGCCTCTGCCGCCTGCACCTCTTGGCGAAGTATAACGGGGTCATCGGTTCTCGCCTGATAGCCAAAGCGAAACGGGTTCATCCTTGGTATGCTATCAGGTTGATATCTAGATAGCAGCCAGCTAGACTTAAGTGTTATGCCTGAAACTCGCACCGCGCTGTTTGTCCGCATCCCGGCATCCCGGGCCCGCCAACTCGACTCCCGGGCCCATTCTCTTGGGCGTACCAAGCAGGACCTCGTTAACGATCTGCTCGAGTCGGCGCTGGCAGCTGGCGAGGTTTCAGGAGTTGAGGACGGACCAAGGGACGCCCCTGATGAGGTACTCACCCTCACCGAGCTCGCAGAACTGTTAAAGCTTGACGACGATGCCGTCTTGGTACGTGTCCACTCGGGAGAGCTGCCTGGCCGACGGTTCGGTGGCGAGTGGCGTTTCTCACGTCGCGCCGTTCTCGACTGGCTCGACGGCCATGATGCTCCAGAGCGCAGACCGCCGGGCTTCGCCGGATCATCATCCTCACATATCGTCGCACACAGCGTTGAAGGTGTCTAGGGGCGATGACGCTTCACATCCAGTACATGGAGATTGGGTCCAGGATATTACCAAAAGTACATAAATAATTTACAAGGAGCACCGAGTCACCAGAGCCGAACCTTCAACATCATCGGATTTGGTCGTGAAGACATAGCAACTGGCGGCTGTCAGGGTATGGCGACCAATGAGATCTATGGATCCCCAGTCGCTAGCTGGTACATTTCCTCATTAACAATGCTTCCCACCGATGCGCTCCACACGCTCGAACAAGCACCAAGTTTTCAGGCATCGCAAAAGAGTTGGTCAGCCTGTATGGCCAAAGATGGGTACAGCGTATCTTCACCGAGTATGGCAATCGCTGCTCTGGAGAAGCAGTACGCCGTGGAAGGTCCATCGGCTACGCTCCATGAAAAAGAGATCGCTACTGCAGTCGCGGACTACCACTGTGCGACCTCTACTGGTTATAAATCTGTCTACAACGCTGCACTGCGCACGTCTGTTACCAGTTTGAGTCCACAAGACAAGATCGCAGTTGCCGCGGCATCACGTGATTTTGACGCTGCACTTATCCGAGCACAGCGCGTCGATCGGTGAGAGTCTGCACCCCTCGACATTGCCATTCTCGTGAGGTGGGAGCCGTCGCATCTAACTGATGAATAGTGAGTTGAGTCCATCACCAAGCGGGAGACGCAACCCTGCTCGGCTAGACCGCTTGTATCGTAGCGACTTGTCGGAACCGGCTCAATAACAAATAAATGATGCTCGAGTGCCTGTAGATCTCGGTTGGCTCGATGTCGCCAGTCGATCGCGAAGTTCTCTAGTATGCCGAGAGGAGTTCTCGCCATCATTGAGCTGATAGATAACCGGGTCTCTGTCAAATCTGGGGCGGTTCATAACCTCTTTCATTCGTGACGCACATCCAAAGTTGGGCCAGGTACTGGTTAACGGTAGTTGGCGTCGGATCTCGCCTCAGTCAGCTAACTCAAAAATGGAGCCCTAGCCATTCTATTGTGGAGCTGTGTACTCGGTGAGCAACCGTAAAGTAGGTCGCTGCTAGACTTTCGTATACCGTCTAGGGTATCTACACGGTCGTGCTGGAGAGGAAGACGTTCACATGGATATTGTTGTCGTAGCCACAGCTGAGTTAGGTGACAGGTCATATGTAGTTGCCGAGGGGGCCACCGCGTTTGTCGTTGACCCACAGCGCGATATCGACCGAATCATTCAGGTCTGCGCCGAGCATGGGCTGATTATAGCCGCAGTGGGGGACACACATATTCATAACGATTATGTGAGTGGGGGATTAGCACTCTCGAGTGAACTCGGTGTGCCCTACCTTGTCCATGCTGACGACCAGGTGGACTTCGAACGTGTGCCGGTAGTTGACGGTGACGTCTTTGAGTTTGGTCCCCTGAAAGTGGAGATCCTCCACACCCCTGGCCACACTCCGAATCATATCGCGTTTCGGGTTACGTCGGTGAGTGACCAGACTGGGGTTTTGATGAGTGGAGGGTCGATGCTATACGGCAGTGTAGGTCGTACCGATCTGATCTCTGAAGAGATGACCGAGCCGCTAACGCGGGCTCAGTATAGGTCTGCACATCGGATAGTCGATTCGTTGCCGGAGGAGACCGAGCTGATGCCAACTCATGGCTTTGGATCGTTTTGTTCTGCGGTATCGGTGCTAGAGGCCTCTGACGCTACGGTTGGTGGAGAGCGACGTGTAAACATCGTGTTCAAGTACCCAGATGAGGACGAGTTTGTCGCGATGCTGACGGCTAGTTACGATCCATATCCTGCCTACTATCGACATATGGGACCGGCCAACCTCGCAGGAGCGTCTGCGCTTAGACCCAAGGCGCCGCGACAGCTAGGCGGTGCTGAGGCCGCCAGACTCTGTGATGCTGGTGCCATAGCTATCGATATTCGTTCGCGTCAAGAGCACTATGCCAGTCATCCCCGAGGCTCGTATCTGATGGAGTACGGGAGTTCGTTCTCGACTTACCTCGGATGGATGTTCCCGAGTGAATCGGCATTCATACTCGTTACCGATAGCTCATCGGATTCAGTTGCTGCGGTTAGGTCTTTGGGTTTTATCGGTATCGAAGAGATCGTAGGTCAGGTCGAGGCGGTGGAGCTGAGTTTGGTGGTCGAGGAACGTTCGATCGAGGCGGTAGATTTTGCTGAGTATTTTGACCACCTGAGCACTACGCCACATCAGCTACTCGATGTACGTAATCCTTCCGAGCACCGGCAAAACCGGCTTCCCGGAGCGATTCAAATTCCAATTTATGAGGTTGCGAATCGGATCGACGAGCTTGATCCGTCCATTCCTGTGGTTGTCCATTGTGCGGCTGGATTCCGAGCTTCTGCTGCAGGTTCGATGTTGACACAACGGGGATTCAATGTAGTAGTCATAAACGACGATCTAGCCAATGGCCTGGCGTTGGCCTGAGAGCGCAGATCTCGTCCATGCACTCTGGATCTTGTATAGATCGGAGCGCATTTGTGCCCATGAAGCTGGTTGGCGGTCTTGGCCATCCATCCGTGTGCTAGCGCGTGCCGGTATCAGAGGCCCACAAAGAGTGACTCAATCCCACCGATTGGCTCCACGCTCTTGAGGTTGGATTGGGGATGACCGCTACAGGCTAGGGTCGTAGCGGTGAGTTGTGTGGATGCCATCGATAGTGTCTTCTTCATCGATTCCGTTAACGTCTATAGCTTTAGCTCCAGCGGAGCTGCTTCGAGCCAGTTACGGCTAAATAGTCGAGAGGACTGGGAGCACCTACGAGCAGCTAACCCGCGATCGTTGCTGGTGTCTGTAGTCGGTAATCCTTTGGATAAGACGGCGAACGTTGAGGATGGTGTAAGGTCGAGTCTTGGACTTGGGTATCGCGATCTAGAGCCGATTGGACCAGGTGTGTTTTGCTTTCGGCCAGACGACCTAGCGATCTACGCCTTAGACCTCCTGGATCCACTTGTAGTTCGTTACCCTGATCATCTGCCTGTGGTGATAAGTGAGAGCTCGATTGCGATGAAGAAGGTTAGTGCGGCATCGTTGTCTGCCTCGCCTCCTACCGTCTTCGCTGGAACTGCGGACATACAGCCGATACTAGCGTTATTGCAGCCTTGTGTTGAGATTCGTGGTGCATCGGCAGTTGCTCTCGACGGTTGCCTCAGTGCGGTATCGGGGGAGGAACGCGTAGTCGTGGGCGTATCGGCGACGACGACGATAGATGTAATACTCGCTGCTGCCATCTTCGATCGTGCTGCTGCCATTTTCAAAAGAGGTCGATCAACGGACTACGTCCTCACCGGCTGGACTAGGGAAATCTCGGCTATCGCTGCTGATCTAGCGGTCTTAAGTGGTAATCCCGTCCGGCTGGTGGATCCACTAGCCGTCCTGCAACACCATGGCATTCTATCTAATTTGCAGTGGCCCTTAAGGTGCGCTGACGCAGTTATTCAGCCAATTGGGCCGCAACGCCTGCTGCGTAGAGGCTTTGAAGATTGGGAACGCCTAGGGAGCCGTATTCGAGGGGTATGGAGTTCCTAATCGTTGGCGAATAGTCAGTTCACGCAGATGTCCGCCTTCCGGGAGGGGTTCGAGGGTCGCTATACAAGAGCGAATCCTAGCATAAAAGCTTTGGTTAGCTAGCGAGCGCGATCGCTGGACACGTCCATGTGCTCCAGAGTTAGCGAGCAGACTCAGTTGTTGGAACGCTGCGGAAGAGCCACTTATGCATGAAGGTGAATTTGCCGAACCACAAGATAACAAAGGATAGCAGATAGGATCCCTGCACAACGAAGTCAATGGCTATGCGAGACGACCCAAGAAAACCTGCATGGGAATGCGAAAAATCAACAAACCAAGTCGAGAAGACCAGACTGACCAGCGCCATCAGTATGTAGGGCACCACCTCGCGCCGCAATGAGGACCGACTTTTCTTGCCCCATGCCCAGTAGCGGTTTATGAAATATGAGGGAACTGCTCCAACGAGAGTGGCGGTAATCGCTGAATCGCGTGCATTTTCGAGTCGAAGGACAGAGAAGACGAAGAAAAGTACCAACTGTGAGAAGACCGCTGTGATGAGAGAGCCAGTCGCGTAGCGCCAAAAACGTGACCAAAGAGCCCGAATCCTTCGGTATTGCTGTTCACTGATAACCAGCGTAGCGACCCTCTGTACAACTAATTCAATCGTCTCCACTTGGATCCAGTATAGCAGCCCTGGTAATGGCCTTCAAACTGATTCCATCAGTCGAGGATACTAACTACCTGCTCAAATGTTACCATTCGGTTAGGTGTCAGAGGCACGTTGTTCAAGAGCACTCGCTGTCACCACTAGACTCGCAAATACTGTTACACGAATATGTGGGCTGTGCTTTAGCTTACAGTGCGTAGGCAGGGCCGGCGGTAGTGTCTGAGCGATGTTAGCGCAGTTGTGGGATTCTTATCTTGCTGGGTTGGTCGACGGACCATAGTGATTGGTTAGTTGCAGAATTGGAAGACGGTAGTTTGAAACAGGGTGGTGCGGTGCGTCACGCAATCGTGACCGGAGGATCTGGTTTTATTGGGACCCATCTGGTCAAGAGATTGCAGCACGAAGGTGCTAGTGTCACCGTTGTGGACAGAAACCAGCCACGCGTCGGTGGCGTAGATTGTTTTGTTCAAGGAGCCATTGAGGATCCGTCAACATGGGAGGCGCTAGCGCGTGATATTCCTGACGGTGCAGATGCGCTCGTGCATCTGGCTGCGCGCACGTCGGTGCTCGAGTCTATCAAGGATCCAGCTGACGTCTTTAAGTCGAATCTCGTTGGCTTTTATAACGCGCTTGAATTTTGCCGTGTCAATGAGGTCAACAGGGTTGTGCTCGCATCCACAAATGCGGTAGTTGGCACAAGCCAGGCTGAGATGATTACCGAACTGTCTCCATTGGCACCTCTAACTCCATATGGCGCGAGCAAGGCAGCAGATGAGATGTTGGGATCTGCCTATACCGAGTGTTACGGCGTACGCGTTGCAGCGATTCGTTTGACCAATGTCTACGGGCCGGATATGTGGCGTAAGGATAGCATCGTGCCCCGAATCTTCCGTTACGCCCAAGGAATGGGTGACTTTACCGTCTACGGTGACGGTCAGCAGTTTCGAGATTTTGTCTACGTTCAAGACGTGGTGGCCGCCTTCTTAACCCTCGCGGAGGGCCAGTTTTCTGGACCAGTATCATTTGGTTCTGGTGTGAGCGTCTCAGTCAATGAACTGGTCAGACTTGTGAGTGAGGTGGTCGGGAAGGAGTTGCGCCCAGAACGTGTTCCAGCGAAGGCTGGCGAGATGCCAGGTGTGCGGATCTCGCTTGATCGCGCTCATGCCGTCGGACTCAAAGCCGATGTCGATCTTGCTAACGGTCTGCAGCAGGCGTGGACCGATTTTCTTGCCCACGGAGGCACTCGCTAGCCGCACCTGGCGTTCACAATTACCCTCCTCTGGGCGCAATCCTCGTTGCCAAGTGAGCCCTGTCCCTTATTGGGCAGCGATGATCTTGGTGATCAGCGAGGAAAGTCTGCCCACTCTGTATCATTTAGCAACTCTGTCACTGAAGATTGTGTAGCAGCGAGTCGTTGGTGCCACCAGAGAGCAATAGGGGAGTCGAGGTTACGGTACCAAGCTAGTTGAATAGCTACCGTCTCGAGTATCGCTCCCAGCGTCTCGCCGGGTGACGTGTCGAGCAGCGACTGGAAACTAAATCGCCGACCACCTGGTCGCATCCCAAGTCCATGACGATGTGTGATCCTGATGAGTTCCGACCTCGGGAGTACTAACCCAGAGCCGACTGGAGAGAGTAGGGAGTCAAGCAGACTCTCTCTATCCTTCATTTTTGGCGGCTCTGGGGCACTGCGCAAAAGGAAAGGAAGTGATAAAGCCGAGGGTATCGTTTTACTCCAGTCTTGGTAGACCTCATCAAGGAGCAAACCGATTCTCCTAAGGCCAAGGGGTGCAAACGAAGCAATAGCTCGTGCGTAGGTTCCGAGCCAAGGGCTCAATGCCTCGTAGAAGATGACATGGGCACGATCCTCACTGCGTTGACGGAGCAGTAAGGCCAGCAGCCGTAGCAAGAATGCGAGCGAGTCGGGCTGTGAGGGCTGTAATTCTGGACGTAGGTAGGCTGAGAGCAGACCTCGCAGGTAACCAACCGGTTCACCACCAAGGATTGGTCCGATGGTAAGGTAATAGCTCGCGAATGGTGGCAGATCAAAGTCAAAGAGCTCTGTGAATCCATCCCTTGTCCACTCGAGTTCTAATACCTCCAGGATGGCTGGATGCGGATCTGGGTTCTCTACGACCTCTGCCAATGCATCGAGGAGTTCGGCGTTACTCTCTTGTTGCACCACCATCTCAGACGGAGGGCGGGAGTTCGAAGGCGTGTGCTGAAGGCTTGAGCGGTCTCATCAGCCATCGTGGTCGCCGTGTTCCGTCGGGTGATACGTCTTGCGCAGAGCGAGTGAGTTGCATCCAACGATCAAAAATAACTCTTGACCTCGCGGTGTCAACGTGTACTTCGCCATGGCTATCGCCGGGTGCGGCCTTGGTAATCGTGACCACCTGGTGCCAACAGTGCATGCCAGATATGGGATCTGGGTGCACGCCAAAGGTTAAATTTTGGTGCACCCCTATGTCGGTCCACCAAATACGGGAGGTATCGGGATCAGTCGATTCATATGGCTCAGCTCCTCCGCGGGGTTGGAGGCCCCACTGAGTTCCTTGTTTCTCGAGTTTCACCGACCTCATCATCGCTGACGAGCCTAGATCGCCGATACGCCAGCGCCCCATGTGATGCGAGCAGGCCACCACACCTGGGCGTATACCCTCGGTCACCCAAGCTTTAGCGACAAAGTAGCCGAGGTCGGTGTTGACTCTGACTAGGTCTCCATCAGCAAGGGTTAGGCGAGAGGCGTCGATTGGATTGATCCATACCGGGTTAGTGTGGGCAATCTCATCTAGCCACTTCGAGTTAGCTGAGCGTGTATGGATCTGCACCGGCAACCGAAAAGTAGAGATGAGCGGGAATTGCCCCTCAGTGAGATGTTCTGGATGTACATGGCTCTTTATATAGGTAGGTGTAGCGTAGTCGCCCCAGCCCCAACTAGCCAAGGTGGTGGAGTAGAACTCAAGCTTGCCCGATGGGGTAGGAAATCCTCGGCGAACGACCCCGTCAACGTTGACTCCAACCGGGCGGCGCCCATCCTCGTCAGGCGATGGGTCTCCTGTGGGAACGATGTTCGATGTCGCTGGTTCGGGTGCTCTAGTGTAGACTCGCCCGAATTCGCTAATAGCCAGATCGCTTAACTCTGTCTCCGGGACCTCTTCGGCAACCACCTGCCCAACACCGTTTTGAATTTCAAATGCCCCGTAGCGTTGCATGAATTCGAGCGGAGTCAGGCCTTCTGTTGCCGCCGCCTCCGGCAGGCCAGGTACCGAGTTCTCAAACATCCAGCGGTAGTACTCTTCGACAGTCAGTTTAGACCCGGGATGTACTCGCGATTCGAAATGTTGGCGTATGCCGAGTGAACCGTCGGGGTCAATGCGCCATGAGAGGTCGATATAGAACTCGTTCTCCTCCCACACCTCTCCGGGATTTGCCTCGCGAGTATCGTAGACCCGTCCACCGAGACGCTCACGTGCAACTTTGAGTACGGGCTGACGGAAGCCAAGCCATTGGCCGTCGTACTGCTCATAGGAGAAGCTATCGTGACGCTCAGAGGCATGCCCCATCGGGAGAATATAATCGGCAAAAAATGCAGTCTCGTTCCAGGTCGGTGTAAGTGCCACGTAACAACCAATTTTGCGCTCATCGAGGAGCATCTCGATCCATGAGAAGCCGTCAGGGTTGGTCCAGACTGGGTTGTACACCCTGGTCATGTAGACCTCGAGCCGGCGTCCGGTACGTTCGATGAGATGTGGTAGGAGATACGAGAGTTCGTTCATAGCCAATGGAAACTCCAGCGGCCATGAGAGCTCATTCCAGACATTGGGGTGGTTTGGCGTGTGAATCGGGCGCGGAATGTACTTGTTCCAGGCATTCAGGTTTGTTCCACCAGTGGTCGCAACGGCGCCAAGGAGAGCATTGAGTAGGAATATCGTGCGCGATACCTGCCAGCCGCCAAGGTTGCCTGCGGCGGCCGAACGCCAGTTGTGGCTTGCGAGTGCGGTTCCAGCGCTAGCGAGTGTCTCAGCGGCCTCTTGTAGAGTTTCGACGGAGACTCGGGTCTCCGCAGCGGCATACTCAAGCGTATAGTCGGCGTAGATCGTTTTCAGATGGGCCTCAAAGTTCTCAAACGTCTGCGGCTCTGTCGGCGCCTTGGCGGCGAGATACTCCTGCCAGTTCCACCAGGAACGGACGAAGTCACGGTCGTAGCGATCATTTTGGATGATGTAGTTAGCGAAGGCAAGATTCATGGCCGCCTCCGTTCCTGGCCATGGTGAGATCCAAAGATCTGCGTGTGTTGCTGTGTTGGATAGACGAGTATCAACGACAATGAGCTTTGCTCCACGTTGGCGTGCCTCGGTGATTCGCTGAGCGTGTGGATTAAAGTAGTGTCCAGTCTCAAGATGAGAACTGATGAGGTAGATCACCTTGGCGTTAGCAAAGTCTGCACTCGGGCGATCGATGCCACTCCAATATTGATAGCCAGCTCGTCCACCGGATGAACACACGTTGGTGTGTGAGTTGTGTCCATCGACTCCCCAGGCCGCCAGTACGCGTTCGGTATAGCCATCTTCACCGGGACGACCAAGGTGTATCATGATCTCGTTCTGGCGTTCCTCGAGGATGGCTGTCCTTAGGCGATTGGCGATGTCGCGTAACGCCTCATCCCATGTCACTCTTTCGAAACGCCCTTGTCCTCGGGGCCCAACTCGCTTCAGTGGATGGAGGATGCGGTCAGGGTCGGTGACCTGGTTAATGGTGGCCGGCCCTTTAGCACAGTTTCGTCCACGTGATCCAGGGTGTTCTGGGTTCCCCTCAAACTTGCGGACCTGGAGGGTATTTCGATCGACATAGGCTAGTAGACCACAGGCAGATTCACAGTTGAAGCAGGTCGTCGGTATTAGCATCGAGTGACGCTCAACTCGCTTTGGCCATTGACGCGAGTCCAACTCGACCCAATCATCCCAACGCTCTTTGGGGGGAAAGCTCGCCAGGTCGGTTTTAGACGGGCCCTGGTAGAAGGTCTCTCCGGCGGCGTCGACAGCTTCGCGCTTTGCCCGGAGCCGGTCACTTAACTTGGCTAGTTCGCTCATTGGCTGCTCCTTAGCGTGTTTGATTGAGTGAAAGATTGATTTGAAGCTCCATCAGGCGAGAGGGACCGCCTGTCCTGCTTGTACAAAGGCGTGCTCGAGAGGAAGAATGCATAGCAGCGCTGCTACCCCAAGGTCGATACCCACGAACGGGGTAGCGATCGCAATCAGGTTTAAAATGATGCCTGCGAGAAAGATCCATCGGAAGCGACCGCGAGTCATCTCATAGGCGGCAAGGTGAGCTTTGGCGGTGGGATGAGTTATGGTGGCCTCACCGATGACTAACAGCAGGTTGACTACCGCAAGCGCGCTCAGGATGCGATCGAGATAGGCGACGTGGAGAGGGTTGGCCACTGCGACGCCAAAGAGAGTGACGGCAGCGCCTAGGAGGAGTGCTTGAATAACCAAATGTGGAGGCAGAAGGGGGCTCTGCCAGAGATCGCGTGCCTTCGCTTGCGCGAAGAGGAAAGCGGTATAGAGAGCTGCAAGACAGGCGAGTGGGATTCCAGGGATGGCCAACACCTCCTCGAGTGTTTTGATGTGGGTGATTCCCGCAATTAGGTCCACAGTCACAATTGCGGCGAACAGCAACAACCCCCAGGCACCGCGTACTAACCAGCTTTGTAACCGTCCCTTGAGCAAGATCAGATGAAAGCGCTCTGGGTGTTTCAAATCTATTATCAGCAAAAGGCCGGTGATCGCGAGGAAAACGAGGGAGGTGATTGGGCCAACGAGGCGTACTACCGGCGATCCCCATGGAAGCCGCCCGAGGATGGCGAGCACAATCGGGACGAGATATGCACCGGCAGCAACTCCCTTGGTCCAGGTATAGAGGCTCACCTTCGAGCCCCATGGAATGGAGTGCGCTACATCGTAGCCAAGTTTGGCCTCCGCCGAGAGGTTTGAGTCATGGAATCCAGCCGGATGCCCCGAAACGGCCACATCGGCTCCGCGCTGAATCTGAGACCACATGAAGGTGTCTCCGCCCGGCCGTCGCGCAGCGATCGGATCTAGCGTCGCCTGGTGGGCTCCTTTGTAATAGAGTTTTGGCCGTGTCCCCTTCTCAGGTGAGCGAACCGCCACGCTCTCGCGGTGAATTATTTTTGTCGTGGGTGCCGTCGCGTCTTCGAGGCGTCCAATGAGGATCGCCTCAGTTGGACAGACGACCACGCAGGCCGGTTCAAGACCCACTTCGAGCCTATGCGCACAAAAGTTGCACTTCTCGGCTGAGTGGTCTTCGGGGTTGATGAAGATGGCGTCATATGGGCATGCCGCCATGCACGCCTTACAGCCGATACAGATGGACTTGTCGAAGTCGACAATACCGTCGTCGCGCTGATACATAGCTCCTGTGGGGCAGGCGGTGACACAGGGCGGATTGGCACATTGGTTGCAACGAGTGACCTGAAAGTTGCGACGGACTTCAGGAAAAACCCCTACTTCGACCGCCTTAACGTAGGTTCGAGTGACGCCGAGAGGAACTTGATTTTCGGACTTACATGCGGTGGTACAGGCATGGCAACCGATGCACTTGGTTTGGTCAAGTACCTTAACCCAGGTCTCCGTTAGCTTCTTCGGTTCGGTCAACAACTGCTCCCCTTTACACAGCCATGCGCTATCGGCATGCTGTTATCCTATTACAACCATAAGCGGCCGCAAGGCCTGCGTTCTAAGGGTTGGATCAGTGGTGCGCCATGGCCGAATAAGGGTTATGACCGACTTGAACAGGGTTTATGTTCAGATTGCCGTTAGGTGAGATAACAACGGGTAAGCAAAGACCTGTTTAAATCACATCGTGCTTCGCTATCGCAGCTATTCATGGAGTTATATCGAGCGTCTTCGATCGACCCAAGCGTAGCCGGCAAAGCCGAGGAGAATTAACCCTGATACCGCACCCAAGATAAGAGAGACGCGGAGGTGTGGTGCGGAGTAGGCGATAGTCAAGGAGCCAACCCCTGCTGGAACTCCTAGAGCGATGAGGCCGTCTTGATTGATGACGTGGACGCGTTTAGCGTCGCTGGCGTTGACGTGCCAGCCGGGTGCGTAGGCAAGCGTGGTGATGATCGTCGAGGGACGCTGGATATCTACCTTGGCGGTAACGGTGCCGTCGGTGGCTTGATGCTGAGACAGTATCTGCGCCGTCGGGTTGGAGCGAAGGAAGCCAGAGGTTGGGTGCAGGCTCACAAAGTCGATAGAGCTGTATTTTCCCTGAAAGGAGCGCCACTGCAGCGGACTCACGTGATTGACGAGTGGGCCACTGACATCGAGCTTCTGGATGCCTGCATTTACGACGATGTCGAAACGTCGCGCATGGGCCAATCGCTGTCGTGTGCGTACCGCAATCGATGTCAGGACATTGGTGCTGAACGCCTCTGGAAGATTAATCGTCGCCCAACCGTTGGTGTTGACTTTTGTGTTGGCAGCGACGAAACTCGGTCCTTTGAGTGGTTTGGCAGTGATCTGTATTGAGGAGACTCCAGCTCCTGGATGGATAAGAATCGATTTGGCACCGCTGATGTCGCCGACAAAGAATGCACTTGTCCCATGAGGGCCCAGGATTGGGCGATGTGGATGACGCGCCAGTGCGGCTGGCGTTAGAACACTTACCGGCACACGCAAGTATCGGCGTGAAGTGATGAGTAGATCAAGGTTGAGTAGACGGTGATAGAGAGGGATTAGGGTTGGATTGAGGGTTGATTGGATTTTGGTCTGGGTTAGATTGTTGTAGGTCGCTAGGGACAGGGACGCATACCCCTGAATAGAGTTGGTATGGGTGAAGACGTTGCGGTCTAGCTGTTCGTTCGCATCGATGGCACGATCATATAGGTAGAGTTGTGGGTCATAGAGGCCATAGCGCTCGGATCCACTAACCAGTTGACTCGCCGTTGGAGCAGTCGGGTTCCCTTCTGGTTCGAAAAACGAAGGCAGCACTACAAACTGTATCGCCATGCCAAGCATCTGGAAGGTGAGCGCGGCTATCAACACCTTGCGGACCACATGGACGTTAGGTGATCGATCACCGGTGGAGGAGGAACGACGAGCCAACTTCGGCCAAAGGAGCACAGCAACAACGGCGATGGTAACGATGGTTTCGATGATTAGGTAGAGCCTGATCTCTAACAAGCCACGCCCAGAGGGAATGCTGTTGGCCGAAACTAGTCGAAATGCGAAATGCGGCGCAATTTCTATAGTTATCCCGACGACTAGCGTGATTAGACCCAACAGAGCGACAAGACGGTTTACCACAGGGGTGAGTGGTCGGGTACGACCGTCGTTCCAAAAATACTCTGCTCCAGCTGCCGCTAGCAACACGCCACCAAGGTCGACATCGATAATATAGCGCGAAGCGAGTCGCTGGAGGTTGAAGAGGGGAAGATGGTAGATCAGAGTGGCTACTGGGGTATTCGAGCCGAGTGCAAGTAAGGCAGCGACGATCATCAGCGTGACAAGGAAGGTCTTCGCCCACGGCTTGATGGTCGTTAGATGTCTGGTGGCGATGCCAACGATAGCAAATGCCAGGCCAACGGCTGTGATGGCGATCGTGATCTCTGTTGGATTGTAGTTGCCGAAGTAGTTGGGAAGGTAACCACCGCTGTAGCCGCCGTAGGCGAATGGAAAGAGGATGAGCGGCAGGAAGCGATAGCCAAAGGGTCCGATTCCGGCGTAATGAGCTGGCAGATGCGCGCGGTTTGAGAGTGCGGTGTAGGCGAGTCCGGTCAACCACTGAGGTGCCGAGAGTCCGAGTGCGAGGGCTGCGGCTGCCGCGGTGGTTAAGAGAGTGCGGAGGCCGAGGCTCCGATAGCCGAGTCTGACCACAAACAAGACACCAAGAGCGACCAAGCTAGCGAGCATCGCTTCAGGGGCACCTGCAAAGATGGCGCAGGCGAAGGATACGGCGAGTCCCACTCCGTTGGTGATCCGAGTGCGACTAGAGGAGGCGTCGATGAGGCGAAGAAGAAAGAAGAGGGCAACCAGAGAGGCGAGATCACCCTCGATCATGTCGATATGAACGACTTGAGCAGTGAAGGCTCCGGTACCAACGAAGACAACTCCTGCAGCTATAGCAAACCACCGGCTAATCCCGATAGTCTCGGCGATTTTTGCAACTGCGATCTCAGCGAAGAGCCAACACAATGCGAGAGTTAAGGTCATGGCGACACTGGCTGGCAGGAGAAGAAACAGCACCATCAACGGGTAAAGGGCGCCAGCGTTGAACCCCGCCAGCAGCGGGGTGCCGTCCCAGTTGAAGGGATTCCAAGTTGGCAGATGTCCAGCCCGATAGTCCTGGGCAACCAGCCATCGCAGCGAGATGTTCTGAGTGGCGTTGTCGCCTAAGACTGGTGGGTGGCCAAGTACCGCCGGCAAGATTAGAGTGAGGACCGGAAGTAGAGCCAGGATTAGCCAGTTGCGATATGTGAGGCGGTTGCCTCGGCTCGCCTCGGCGATCACGAGGGAGCGATCCAGCGTTCGCGAAGATAGGTTCGAAGTGCCGCTCGGGTGTAGTACCAGCCATAGAGGATGTTGGTCGCCTTCTTAGATTGTCCGGCGATCCTCTTGGTCATATGAACTGGGAATTCCTGGATACGTGCACCGGCATAGGCCGCTGCTATTAGGAGCTCTGACGATTGGTACTGAGGCTGATCTAGGCGAAGCTTGCCCACCAACGATGCAGTAAAGAGTCTGAGCCCTGATGAGGTGTCTGTAACAGAAACTCGAGTCAGACGCGATATCAGGGTTGCAAACACCTTCACGCCAACGTCACGAACCGGATCGCCAACTACGGTTGAGCCAAGTACCCTCGATCCCTGGACAAAGTCGGCGTCGCCTGAGGTTAAATAACTGAGGCCAGTCGCTAGTCCATCAGGCGACCACTGGCCATCGGCGTCGATAACGCCGATGTAGGAGGCGCCTAGGCGAATGGCTGCGAGATAGCCGAGACGAAGCGCGGCCCCTTGACCGCGGTTGATTGGTGTCTCACAACAGAGAGCTCCGTTCGCCGTGGCCACTGCCCTGGTCTGGTCTGTAGATCCATCTGAAATCACTAGGACCGTTGGCTTGACCCCATCGAGTTGATCTGGCATCGCTGCGAGAACGGAGGGGAGAGCATCTGCCTCATTGTAGGCCGGGATCACTACCACCACATGGACGTCACCTACGTCCGCGCTCGACAGGAACGCGTCAAGGGTTATCAGGTCGATGGGATCAAGTGGATCGCGAGCGTCGATCGCGAGCGGTCGAGTCACGCGCATGGTGTGTTCGAACTCCTTACCTCATAGCGTTGCTGTTCACAACGACAGTCAATACTAGGGTCGACACGCTGCTAAAGCAGTTGGCGGACCCAGACCATACTCTAGTGGCGACGGCGGCTGGTGCTCCGGTGTCCGAGTGTGAACCTAATTTGAATCCTGGCAACACCTGGAGGCGGTCGAGTCTTGAGTTAGCTTGGAAAGGATTTTGTGATTTTCTCTCACCGTGGGCGATTGAACTGGTATAGTATTTAATACACTAGATATAGCGTTGCGAGTTTGACTACAACGCTAATTGTGGGGTTCGAAGAGGGGAAGAAGTTGGAGGGAGAGAGTATGAAAAAGCAGCTAAAGGGTTTAGAACGACATTTCACATCCCAAGGTGATGATCCGTTTGCATCGGTAGTATGGGAGCGTCGGGATGCGAAGATCTCTAATTATCGGACAGGCGAGGTGGCCTTTGAACAAGGTGGGGTAGAGGTACCCAGCACCTGGAGCATGAATGCTACCAATATTCTGTCTCAGAAGTACTTTCGAGGTGCGCTTGACTCTCCTGATCGTGAGGGTTCACTCAAGACGGTGGCAGATCGCATCGTCGACACATTGGCTAGTTGGGGTCAAAAGGATGGCTATTTCACCGGACCGGACGAGGCAGCCACCTTCGCGGATGAACTGAAGTATCTTTTGATCCACCAGCGGGCTGCGTTTAACTCACCCGTGTGGTTCAACATAGGAGTACAGGGGGTACCACAGCAAGGTTCTGCCTGCTTCATCCTCTCGGTTGATGACACCATGGATGCCATTTTGAATTGGTATCGCGAGGAGGGGGTGATTTTTAAGGGCGGCTCTGGCTCTGGCGTCAACCTCTCTCGAATTCGATCTTCGATGGAGCATCTCAATGGCGGTGGGACGGCCTCGGGACCGGTCTCGTTTATGCGTGGTGCTGATGCTTCAGCTGGGACTATCAAATCGGGAGGCAAGACACGCCGGGCGGCCAAGATGGTCATTCTAGATGTAAGCCACCCGGATGTTGAGGAGTTCATCTGGACGAAGGCGATCGAGGAACGAAAGGCTCGTACCCTCGAGGCGGCAGGCTTCGATATGGGAGTGGACGGCAAAGATGCCTTCTCTGTGCAGTACCAGAACGCGAACAACTCGGTCAGAGTGAGCGATGAGTTCATGCAGGCGGTTCTTGAGGGCCGCGACTGGGAGCTAAGGGCGGTCACCACCGGCGAGGTGCTTCGGCGGCTACCAGCTCGTGAACTGATGCGCCAAATCGCACAGGCCGCTTGGGAGTGTGCAGACCCGGGTGTTCAGTATGACTCGACCATCAACCGCTGGCACACAACCCCTAATGCGGGCAGAATCAACGGATCCAATCCGTGCAGCGAGTACATGCACCTTGATAACTCGTCTTGTAATTTAGCTTCGATTAATCTTTTGAAGTATCTCAATGATGATGGCACCTTTGATGTTGATGGTTTCACTCATGCTGTGTCACTCCTGATCGTTGCGCAGGACATTCTTGTTGGTAACGCTGACTACCCGACTGATAAGATTGCCAAAACCTCACGTGCCTATCGTCAGCTCGGCATTGGCTACGCGAATCTCGGGGCACTGCTGATGGCACTTGGCTTGCCCTACGATTCGGAGGCAGGGCGTGCTTATGGTGCTGCCATCACCTCGATTATGACGGGTTATGCCTATGATACCTCTGCATGCTTGGCAGCCAGGGTGGGCGCCTTCGATGGTTACGACGCCGATCGCGAGGGGATGCTCCGTGTCATTGGCATGCATCATGAACACGTGTCAAAAATTAACTCTTACTTTGTGCCGCCAGAGTTGATTACAGCGGCTCAAGAGATTTGGCAAGAGACGGAGACACTCGCCCAGGAGCAGGGTGTCCGAAACGCTCAGGTTTCGCTACTGGCCCCAACTGGGACCATTGGCCTGCTCATGGACTGTGATACCACTGGTATCGAACCTGACCTTGGTCTTGTCAAGTTCAAGACGCTCGTAGGCGGTGGAACGATGACTTTTGTAAATCAGACCGTTCCTCGGGCTCTGCGGTCGCTTGGCTATGACCAGACGGCGATCGACTCAATAGTGGCCTACATAGACGAGCACAAGACGATATTGGGTGCGCCTCAGCTGAAGGAAGAGCACTTGCCGGTTTTTGCTTGCGCCATGGGCGACAATGTCATCAGCTACCGTGGTCACATTGCAATGATGTCGGCAGTGCAACCATTCTTGTCAGGCGCCATCTCCAAGACCGTCAATCTTCCCGAGTCTGCAACAGTGGAAGATATCGAAGAGGCCTATATAGAGAGTTGGCGGCTCGGCCTGAAGGCTGTTGCGATCTATCGCGATAACTGCAAAGTCGGTCAACCACTCCAGACGATGCGTAAAGAAGAGGCGCCAGTGGTCACTGCGGAGGTTGCGGAGTTGCGGCGCGAGATCGCAGACCTTGGTTCACGTTCGAAGCGAGAGAGATTGCCGAGGCATCGACAGTCGAGAACATATGCGTTCCAGGTCGCCGACGCCGAGGGTTATGCCACAGTCGGGGAGTATCCTGATGGGCGTCCGGGCGAGGTCTTCATCAAGGTGTCGAAGCAAGGTTCGACACTTGCTGGAGTCATGGATGCCTTCTCAATTGCCGTCAGCCTAGGCCTCCAGCATGGCGTTCCAATGGAGACCTTCGTCCGTAAGTACGTGAACATGCGGTTTGAGCCTGCTGGTATCACTGACGATCAGGACATTCGTATCGCCTCGAGCCTGGTGGATTACATCTTCCGTAGGCTAGCGATCGATTACCTAGACACCGATTCCCGCGATGATTTGGGAATTCACACTACTGGCGAGCGGACTCGCAGCTTGCTGTTCCCTACAGAGGATCCACATCTTCCTTCGAACAAGGAGATTGATGAGAGTTACGGTGCTTCGGTGACGCCATTGCCTCCGCTTGACGACGCGATGCCATTCGTGCAATCAGACGCCCCCTACTGCTATTCGTGTGGTAATGTGATGCAGCGGTCTGGTTCATGTTTTGTATGTGCAAGCTGTGGTACCACGTCAGGATGCTCGTGAAAAGAGCAACTCTTTTACTGTCTTCCTGATGATAGTTCTACCTATGGGTGATTTAGAGGCTTCATAATTGAGCTCGGTTAACTTTAAGCCGGTCTCCGTGATTAATTCGCGAAGACCGGCTTCTTTGGACGTTGAACTGACATTCATAGGGCATGGATGGACTTCGCACGCTTGAAGTCTGCCAAGACTCGGCACAGCGGACCCAGCGAAGCGTAACTGCGCCCAAAGCTGTGCGAGCAGCTTAGTGGACGGCCCCTTGAGCCCGGTCCACTTCGTTTGTGAGATGTCGCTTGTTGTTTGTGTCACTGCGTTGTGAAGCTGCCAAGTCGCCAAGTCGCTTTAGCAATTGACGGCAACTAAGCGGTTGGTACGCGCAGGACGACGTGGCGATAATGTCTTCTATCTAGAAGGGGTCAGGAGTTGGTGTTCACATAGACCGGTGGGCCCAATTAAACACCTGTGGCGAGCAGAATTGCCGCAGCTGGTGGTTTTACAGAGATCGGTGCCTGTGTTACATCGCGATCTGGTCCATGCTCTGTCCAGCCGATGCACCTCGTTGCGCTCGGCGTTTTTGCACATATGTGACGGATTGGTACGCTTTGGTCGACCAATAGTGTGATGCCGTGACCATCAACCTCGTCTTTAGAGTAAGAGTGAAGGTCTGCTGGAGCTTGAGCTTTAAGAAACTTCTGCCGATACCCCCAAAGCGGGGTGTGGCGTGGCCGTTCGTGTGTTAGTCTGTTGCAAGACGATTTCGGACGAGTCCATGCGTGGATCACAACCGAGTATCTGGAGGGTTTGCAGATGAAGAACCGGTTCAGGCGTAATGCCTGGCAGGCTATCGGCGGTGCGGCATTGGCTGCGGTGGTGCTTTCGGCAGCAAGTTCCTCGGGAGCCACTCCTGAGTTAGCGAGTTCCGTCCAGTCAATGAAGCAACAGGCCAGCACTTTGACGCAGAAGATCGCTGCCTTGAACGCAGAGGTTCAATCGATCAGTTCGCACTATGCGTCGGTCCAGGGTCAAATTCGACAGCTGCAAGGGAAGGAGAGTGGCGTCGAAGCTACTATCGCTCAAAAACAGCATGAGTTGAAGAGGCTCCATGGAGAGATAGTCAGTGAGGCAGTGTCGCTTTTCGCACAGGCTGGCACTGATTCTCAGGTGTTGAGCGTCCTGCAGGACAATCCAAACTCATCTGCGGTTGCCCAGGTAGATATATCGACAGCATCGTCGACGCAGGAGCAGGCGGTTAACGCATATCAGGCGGTCCAACAGCAACTAGCTATCCAAAAGTCGCAACTCCAGGCTGATAAGTCGCAGCAGACTTCCTTATTGTCACTGTTGAGCACACAGGAGGCAAAGGCACAATCCGCCCAGCAACAGGTATCGACGGAGTTGGCTAGTGTAGACTCGCAGATCCAGCAGATGGTCGCTGCTCAGTTGGCTGCCCAGCAGCGAGCTCGGCAAGCTCTGCTTGTGCAGCAAC
This sequence comes from Ferrimicrobium sp., assembly GCA_027365375.1. Taxonomy (GTDB): domain Bacteria; phylum Actinomycetota; class Acidimicrobiia; order Acidimicrobiales; family Acidimicrobiaceae; genus Ferrimicrobium. The sequence goes on from DAHXNM010000220.1 coordinate 21,417, forward strand.
AGATTGCGGCAGAGCGCATTGCAGCAGCCCAACAGGCAGCAGCCGCACAGCAGGCCGCACAGCAGGCCGCAGCCGCGCAACAGGCCGCCAGTGCCAGCCAAGGGCAAGCCACAAGCCCTAGCCCTCAAGCGCCTGTAGTGGTGAATCCTCCATCGCCTGCGGTGGTAGCCCCTAGCGGTTATGCCAACCCGCTTCGCTCGATCGGCGGTTTACAGGCCTGGCGGGTTGATCAAGGAGTCGACTATAACGGCTAT
>DAHXNM010000227.1 GCA_027365375.1 Ferrimicrobium sp.
CAAAAATATCATTGCCGCAGGGCTTGCGGTCACAGAGCGTGGAGGTACATCGCACATTGTGTCTAACAAGACACAACACAGCGACCCCGTGAAGCGCACCACCACTCCTAAAGCTGCGTAAGCAGCTTGGGAAGCCCCGTCTGTAAGGTCGGGGAGGATGTCACCTAGCGCTATGGAGCAGGTCCCTTGCCGCCAACAGATATACCTTGGCCGCTGCAATTATATCTGCGACCTCGACGAATTCGTTGGCTTGATGGGCTATCCACTTGCCCCCCGGCCCATAGACGACTACCGGCAGGTGGCCGTCACGGTGGAGAATGGTTCCATCGGTCGTTCCAGGTACTCCGCCCAAGACGGGTTCGTTTGCGAGGACTACCCTGTGCGCCTCTGAGAGTGACTTGACTAGCGCTGCGTCTGTCGCGATCGAGGTTGGGGGTCGATCATCGATCACCTCGACCTCTCCCTGGCAGCCGGTCTTTGTGGCAATTCGTTGAACTTCAGTGACGAATGAGCTAACGAGCTCGTCGTGATCGACGAGAGGAGTGGTCCGCAGGTCGAAGTCGGCGGTGGCGACCGGGGGTGTCAAGTTGAGCTGAACTCTAGAACCCGCCTGGAGGACGGTCGGGGTTATAGAGATAGCACCGAGGAGGGGATCTGTGCCATGCTGGGTCTGCAACTGGAGCTCGGTCCGCTGCGCAAAGTCAAGGATATCCATCAAGGCGGGTATTGGGTTGATGCCTTGAGTCGGCATGGCGCCATGTGAAATCCGACCATGGAAACGCACCTCGAGCCGAATGGCGCCCTTTTGGGTGATGCAAATCTCGCCAGCTTCTGGCTCACAGACTATCGCACCGAGGGCGCCCTCGGCGTATCCTTTGGCCACGAAGTCCTTTACTCCGAGCATTAACTCCTCTTCATCGACCAGAGCCGCAAGCGTGAGAGTCCCAACCAAGTCACCGCTTAGTTCGAGTGCGCGGGCGGCATATAGCATGGCCGCGAGCCCACCCTTCATGTCTGCAGATCCACGACCGAGCAGCCGACCCTCGACGATGTCGCCGCCGAAAGGATCGAAGTCCCAGAGGTCTCGAGAACCTTCTGAGACGACATCGGTATGGCCCTCGAAGATGAGGTGGGATCCAGGGGCCGATCCGTGAACCCCGATGATCACATTCGGACGCCCTGGGCGCACGTAATCGACGATGGGGGTCCACCCAAAGCCTGTTGCGAGCTCGATCACCGCTTGTGCTGCGTCTTGTTCGGTCGATCCGGAGGAAGGATCGTTCACGCTGCGAATTCTAACGAGACGCTGTGCAAAGTCGACTAGCCCATCGGTGTCAAGGTAGTGAAACAGCTCGTTAGGCGACGACGCATCCATAGACCTCTCCCTTTTTGCTCAGTCTATCTGTCATGACATCTCGCAGTAGACGACCATGACCCAACCGGATTCGACCGACAAAGCATCGAATATATGCTTGCCAGTAACGTGATTCATGGCTCCGGTTCGTCAGCTGACAGGCTTTGAGGCTTAACAGTATTACCTGACTCTTGTCACTTGGATTCGCTTTGCGCTCTGGGTGTCGATGACTTGTTATAGCTTTGGTATGGTGGCCGTGTGTGCGGATTGCTTGCACAACGTCATTGGATCGAGAGTTGAAGTGACTGCTAGTGTTAGCTTTGGTGGAAGGCGCTGATGACGGGTGCGCCTCGAAGGTCGAAAGGTACGAATCGAAGATGAGTGAACTCTGGCGCCATGACGCAACCGCTCTTGCTGAACTGATCCGATCCAAAGAGGTGAGTGCGGTCGAGGTAGTTGACGCCGCTATCGATCGCACCGAGGCACTGAACCCCCAGATTAACGCCGTCATCTCTGATCGATTCGAGCGTGCCCATGATGAGGCGGTCAACGGTCGAACCGGCCCATTCGGTGGCGTTCCCCTGTTGCTCAAGGATTTAGGAGCCGCCCAGGAGGGTGAGCCATTTTGGCTTGGCTCCGCGGTGTTACGTCGGGCTGACCACCGGGCTGCGGTGACTAGCTATTACGTCCAGTCCCTGCTCGATGCTGGCTTCATCGTCATCGGTAGGACCAATGCGCCTGAATTTGGTACCAACATTACGACTGAACCTGTCTCCACTGGGGCTACTCATAACCCCTGGGATCTCGAATACTCATCGGGTGGATCATCGGGTGGATCGGCTGCGGCGGTGGCGACTGGCATGGCTCCGGTTGGTCAGGCCAGCGACGGTGGCGGATCGATTCGTTTCCCGGCGAGCTACTGCGGTCTAGTTGGGCTGAAGCCCTCGCGGGGTAGGGTCTCAAAGGGTCCCTTGGCTGGCGACGGTTGGGCGGGGTCGACGATTGACGGAGCTCTGACACGTTCTGTTCGAGATGCAGCTGGCGTCCTCGATGTCATGGCCGGGTATCGGAGTGGCGACCCCTACACCGCACCGGCGTTCGCTCGGCCGCTCGCCGAGGAGATCGACGTACCCTTGGGTCGCCTACGGATAGGCGTGCTCGACCACCCTCTCCTACAAGCAGCGCGCCACGATCCAGTTGTCACCGCAGCAGTAAGGAACATCGCGGACCTTCTTAGTAAACACGGTCATGTCGTCGAGGAGGCGTGGCCGGAGGCTCTAGCGGAGGAGGAGTTTCAGCCCAGGTTTGTTGATGTAGTGAAGGGGTCTATAGCCCAACAGCTGCGCTCGATTGAACGGATGCTTGGTCGTAGCGTTGAACTCGAGGAGATCGAGTCCGATAATCGTGTCTTCGTGGAGCTTGGACGTCAACTTCCAGCCTATCGCTACGTCGAGTCTGTTGATTGGTTACAGGCGTATGGTCGACGCGTCGCCAAGTTTTTCGAGATCGATGGATATGACCTACTCCTTACTCCGGTCGCCCCTTGCCTACCTCCCAAACTCGGTTACCTCAGCGATCCCAAACTCGGCCTCGATCGTCAACTCGAGTTCCTTGGATTTACTGGACAGTTCAACGTCTCCGGACAACCGACGATCTCTTTACCACTCGCTATGAACGATGGTCATCCGGAGCTCCCAATCGGCATCCAATTCGTTGCAGCCTACGGACGGGAGGACTTGCTGATCCGACTTGGATCCTGGTTCGAACACGTGACTCCGTGGGCCGATCGCTGGCCTGCGCTCGCGTTCGAAGGCGGTCAACGGTGACACGAATCGTTCATGTTTCTGACCTCCACTTTGAACTTGCTCCAGAGCGCTTCAAGCCTGGAATTCGTCAAGAGTTGGATCGGTCGATTCCAGCCATACGGGCAGCACGACCAGATTGTCTGGTCGTGACGGGAGACCTCACCAGTTATGGATGTTTCGATCGTAGCCAGCTCGTTGGAGTGCGTCGATGGCTCGATGGGATCGGCGTTGATTATCTTGCCATTCCCGGCAACCACGACCTGTCGGCGAACGTGGTACGCGGCAGTTCATATCCGATTATGGAGACCTACGAACCTGTTCCGTGGGCTGCCACAAATTTTGCGCGAACCTTTTCCCAGGAGCCTTTGGTCCACCGTGTAGAAGGCCCAGTGACCTTGCTCGCGCTAGCGCTTCGAGAGGGTGATCCCGATGGGAGCCTAGACCTACTAGGTCGGGCGCTCGAGAGGCTCGAAGGTCCGGCGCTCGTGCTAGGTCACTATCCGCTGGCGGTGACCAAAGAGGTGGGAGTTCTGGCATCCTTTGGCTATAAGGGTTATATCGATGGCGTGCGGGAACGAATGCTCGAACTCTTACACAACCAACCATTGGTTCGAGCCTATCTGTGTGGTCATGTTCATGCACAGACCGTTACCCCTCTGGGCACAGACCTGCTTCAACTGAGTGCAGGAGGACTAGGGCCAGGAGCTAGCGCAGGTTGGATCATTGATGTCGTCGACTCCAGGCTGGAGATCCGCTCTCTCAGAGGTGAGGGATCCAAGCTATTTTGGCCCACAGAGATGCTTGATGGTCACGATGCCCTCGATTACCATCTATGGTGTGGTCAGGAGCCGGTCGTCGTCCCTCTCTATGTTGCCTAGTTCTGTCGCCAAGACAGATGATCGAGGTGGAGTTGGCTAGGTCAACACCTTCAGGTGCTGATTTTATGGGCCAGCAGTCATCTATGAGTTTACTCAGCCTTAGGGACAGCGTGCCTGACGGTAGGAGATCGACCAGCCGGGCTTTGCTGGAGGTGCCGGTAAGACCTGAGATAGACGGGCTCAGCCAAGGTGGACGGCCCCTTATGGTTTGGTCGCACAAACTGAAAACATCAGTGGAAGCCGTGGCATCCCCATCGGCAACTCGTACACCTTGTCATCCGCGCTTTTCCTAAGCACTGGCGACTGTTGAAATTCGGTGAATGGAAATTCATGCAGCCACCGGATAGTCAGTCCTGCACCCGCAATAGCTGACACGATATCTGCAAGAGTATGTTGCCACTCGGCGGTAGTGTTAGCGATCGTAGTCGCCTCAGGAACCGCATAGCTTCCCTCTGGGTCATGTTCTATGTAGGCATCACCATTAGTGAAGTAGTCGTTCTTGATCGCCCACTCCTCATCTCCAAGTATCCACGAGATAGGGTGGAACTCGACTAAGTAGAGTCGTCCGCCTGAGTTCAAGAGTTTCGCTACCACCCACGCCCAGCGTTCGATATCATCAAGCCAGTTCAACGCTCCCTTGCCGGTGTAGACGATGTCGTAGGTCTTGGCGAGTGTTTCGGGTGCCCGATATAGGTCTGAGGCAACCCAACGAATCTCGACCCCGCAACGGTTTCCAATATGCTTTGCCTGTTCGAGCGAGGTCACTGAGAAGTCAAGCCCAGTCGTCTCAAGCCCTCGGCGTGCCCAAGAGATCGTGTCTGTACCGATGTGGCATTGTAGATGTACGCAGGATCGAGCAGATCCAATGTCGAACTCTGCGAGTTCAAAATCGTTCAGAGAGGTGGCTCCGGCGATCAATCTATCGATCGCATAGAAGGGTGATGTTGCATGCAGAGGGCCGCGTTCATCCCACCAGTCGCGATTCGCAGCGATGAGTTGGTCGCGATTCATCTGGATGAGTATAGAGTGGATCCCCGGCATGTTAAATATAGCGTCGGGATTGAAGTTGTGGGCGCGGAGATCAGCCGCCTACAAGTCGCCTAGGTCACTGGCCCGTGTTCAGCGAACCGCCGAAGCTAGCCGTCCGAACTGCTGATAATTTAGCTTCTCGTCGAGGAGACGCCATCGGCAACGATGCAGAGCCGCTTAAAGTGGACAAAGGCGCTACCTTGGTGTTGTCGATCCAAGAGGTTATCGCTTTGGATACCCAAGCAGCTCCTGTTCCCAGGTTTCGATTGCCCAGTCGCCGGGTGGATCGACTCGGTAGATTCGTGTGTCGAAGGGATAGAGAACTTCAAAACCATTGCCCAACTGTTGTTGGACGCGGTTTGCAAGCACACGACCACGTTCTTGCAGCGCCGACAGTTCGCTTGTGGCGGAAGGCGCGGTATCCATCATCTCATCGTTCCAACGTTTCAGTTCGTCGCGAAGCTCCTCGGATAACTGTGGCCACGCCGGTGTTGATCCTTGACTGTTGTCAGGTGGATGCACACTCCAAGAGCCTTGGGGTGTGGGCGCACTCATCTCATCGGAGGTGAGCACCCACCAGATCCCATCCGCGCCATAATCGGCGTCGATGAGGACTCGCCGTATACCATCATCCATCTCATCGATTCTAGTTATGGAATCACCAGCTGTCAGTTGAGCTCGGAGCGGTCGTCCACATCCAGACGATAGGTGGCGAGTGAACGATCCTGGGTTGCTTGCAGACTCTATAGTTTGTGCGGGTCGTTTGGTTTAGCGCCTCCAGCAGGCAGCTGGTTGAGGCCAAATGCGAGAGCGTTAGCTACTTTGGCCGCAGGAGTGCTGGCGTGACGCGCCATCGATCGAACCTTAGCGTTTGAATCTTGTTCCAGTCGCTGGCGTAGTTGGCTGGACGTGGCCGGGTTTGCGGCCACAAAAAAGCGTACCCAGGGCTCTGGATCGTTGGCGAGGCGGGTGAGCGCGGTTAGAGGAGCATCCTGGCGTTTAGCGATCGAACGACGTATCTCCCATCGATCATCGGTAGCCAGTGCGAACAGCGAATCTTTCGGGCACCGGGGATGTTCAGCCGCGGCATCGCGGACACCGAAATCGGAGTCTTTCGCCACGATGTCGATGCAGGTTGAATCGGTGTTCTGATTCTCAGCGAGTGCACGTCTGACCCATGGATTGTCGT
>DAHXNM010000233.1 GCA_027365375.1 Ferrimicrobium sp.
CCTCCTCCACCAGCACCGCCAGCTCAGGGTCAAGTGCCGGCAGCACCTGCGGAGCTGCCTCAACAACGGTAACGGCAATGCCATGACGCGAAAGATTTTCAGCGGTCTCCAGCCCAACGAAACCCGCGCCGACGACAACCGCTGTTCCTGGCGTCTTGGCGACATCGCCAACGATGCGCTGAGCATCCTCGACTGTGCGCAACACGCGCATCCGTTCGGCTCCTGGAATGTTCAACCGTATCGGCGACGCTCCTGGGCTGAGGATCAATTTATCGTACTCAAGAACCTCAGGATCACCTCCACCCGTTGACCGCACCCGAACCTGGTGACGTTCTCGGTCAATGCCAACCACTTCATTACCAACGCGTACATCGAGTCGAAATCGATCATGCAACCGCTCAGGTGTCTGCAGTAGCAGTTCCTCTTCCTCCTCGATCACAGCGCCAACAAAATATGGCAGTCCGCAGTTGGCATACGATACGTGACCCGAACGTTCGAGCACGGTAATCGAAGCATGTCCGTCAAGACGCCGTAACCGAGTCGCCGCTGACATACCGCCGGCCACGCCACCGATGACGATGACTTTTCGCGGTGAGGGCGTAGTTAAACTGGATTGCTGCAAGCGTTTTTCCATACCCCCTAGAGTATCTGACGCCCGATTGAGGGGGCGTCGCTTCCCACTAGACAAAGGACTTTAGTCCCTACCGATATACGATCTAATAATGGGTTCCATTTACCGAAAGGCGAACAGTGGTCGTAGCGGACACGACCAACACGTTCTGGATAGATGATGACCGGGTCACCATCTCTTCTTCGTTTTCGATGCGCTACGTCGCCGGGTCAAGAGAAACGCTACGAGCAGGTACGTCTCACTGCTAACAAGTTCCACCAAAACGGGACTTCGTTCAGGTAGCTTGCAGGACAAACAGGAAGGGAGTTCGCCAAATGGAGGCTAGAAAGCGCTCAAAAGCCGCAGCAAAGGCGGCTGGCAGGTCGTTAGAGAACGACCTCGTCGAGGTCTTTCGGCAACATGGCCTCTCCGCCCACCGCCTAGGACTGCAGGGATCGCACGACAAGGGAGATGTCAAGGTGGAGCTTGCGCCTGATCACGTCTTCGAGGCGAAGAACTGTCGTACCCTCGCGCTCACGCAGTGGTGGCGCGAAGCCTTGCGGGAGTGCGAGAATGCACAGGCTCACTACGCATGGGTCGTTCACAAACGCCATGGGGTAAGCGATCCATCCGAGCAATGGATCACGACGACCACCGGCCAAGTTGCAGATCTTCTCACCGAGGTCACTCGGCTCAGAAAGCATGTGCTGGAGCTACAACAGGATGGCTCAGATCGACAGCGGAGTCCCGACCCGGAGGTAATTGCCGATTAGCAGCGCCTTCCTCTAGGCCCGCGAGCCAGCATGGTGGCGCCATCCGAGAGCTTCATGATGCCACCGACCCGACAAGGGAGCGCATATATTGTGTTGCGATGTGCGCCTCGATCCGACTCGCACTCGTTATCCTCAGCGAAAAGCGAGGATTACACGACGGCATCACTACGCCTTAAGAGCAGTGCCGGATGCCACAACCTCTCACTCAGCCTCGTTAGTGCCACGTGCTACACCGCTACTCGCTTGGCACTGTTCTCGCTGAACCTCGCTCCTGGTTCGCCACCGAGGACAATGCCTGTCAGCGACTCTCCTCGTATCAGCGAGCCCGTCGCATCTCTCGAAGCATCAGCTAGCTGATCCGCCGCCAGCTTGCGTCACTATCCATGCCGGGAAGATTGGTCCTTGCCTACTACTCCACCACGACAAGACCGTATCACCGATCGGACTTCACCGTTTGGGGGGCTGCCTGCCTTCAGGGTCCGCAGAGCCGGTTCATCATGGATTTTCCCTCCATCGCGATGGTCTTGCCTTGTGAGGAGACAACTACGACATCGCACCGCGATGAAAGTTAGGTTGCCGTCCCAGCATTGAGTGGCTCATCACTGAGACTATGATCGGACTCTGGCACCGAAAGGTCAAGTACATGCGAACCGCTCAGGAACCACAGCATATCGCGACGCCATATCTCCTTATCGATCTCGATGTCGTCAAGACAAACGCCAAGGCTATGGCTGATACGCTTCACCATCGTGGCATCTCACTGCGCCCGCACGTCAAAACCCATAAATCCACCAGCCTTGGACGGCTACAGCGAGCGCTAGGTGCTAATGGGATCACCGTCGCCACGGTCGGAGAAGCAGAAGTGTTTATTGCCGCTGGCTTCGATGACGTATTCATCGCACTTCCGCTTTGGATCACGCCCCAGTCCGCCGCACAACTAGACCGGCTCTCCCTCTCTGCCAAGCTTCGCATTGGTATCGATTCAGCGCGTGGCGCCCAAAACCTGGCCGAACAGTTGCATACCCCAGACAAGGTCGAGGTTATGGTAGAGATCGACAGCGGGCAACATCGCACCGGTGTTCAACCAGATCAGGCTGGCCCCCTCGCCGCCCGCTGCCGATCCCTCGGGCTACGCGTCGCAGGCATCTTTACCCATGGTGGGCATAGTTATGCTGGCGCCGAAGCGACCAGCCGTACGGCAACACAAGAGAGTGAGGCTCTTGCGGTCGCGAGTTTGAGCCTCTGCGATCACGGAATCGCAGTAACAGTCCTCAGTGCCGGATCCTCCCCAACGGCACGCAAGCTCGGTGGAGTCGTCACCGAGGCCCGCCCTGGCACCTATCTTCTGAACGATCGCCAGCAAATTGCCTTGGGGGTCGCCACGCCCGACCAGGTGGCTGCCGTCGTGGCCACACGGGTGATGAGTACCGCCGTACCCGGTCAGTTTGTCGTGGATGCCGGCAGTAAAGCACTCACCGCCGAGTCGAGTTCTCTCGTCGAGGGTTTTGGCTCCGTGCGAGAACTCGAGGGTGCGATCGTGACGAGAGTATCGGAACATCACGGTATCGTCTCCTACCAAGGCAAACCACCACCCGAGGGCACGCTGCTCCACGTGCTTCCCAACCATGTCTGCACCGTTGTCAATCTCTATGACCAATTTATCGCACTGGACTCTGATCCAATCAGGATCGACGCACGGGGTCACCTAACATAACAGGTCAATCCCGACGACTTGGCGTTCGCGATTCGCGACCAAGCGACTGGCCATGCTAATCCCACCGTTGTTGTCATCAATCGTCCGAAGCCGTCATCGCACCTGAACAGGTTGGCTACATCCCCTCAGGGATGCTGGCAAAACAGATGCCAACCCATCTCCGCCCAACCGCACAACAAAAGAGCCCGTCCCAGCCAGGAGTCAAGAAAGCCAAAGGCGATCGATTTCAGAGTCGGCAGTCGATCCGACCACACCTCGGTCACGATGAGCCAGGCAAGGACCGTTGCCGCCAAGCTGAGCCATACTATTTGTCCGATATTCATGGCAGCTGTCCTCGGCTTGGGGGAAGTGATTGATCATCTAGATTCGCGGATGTCCTCTTATCGTTTCGGGTGATATGCACACGATTTGCCAGGACAAAGAAGACACCGAGAGCCAGCCAAGCAGCAACGAGAAGTGACCGGCCCGTTGCAAAGCGGCTCACCCGTCCGATCAGATAGCTCAACGTCGGCAACGAAGGTACCTCCAAGAGAAAGCTACGG
>DAHXNM010000113.1 GCA_027365375.1 Ferrimicrobium sp.
GATAGCATGGGTAACATGAATCCATTTCGTTTCGGCTATCAGATCCGGTCCAACGATCCCGCGACACTGCGCCAGGAAGTGCGAGCAGCAGAGGCCGCCGACTTTGATGTGCTTTGCACCTTCGACCACCTTGGACGATACCTCTCAGCACTCGAACCCCTCGCGTTCTGCGCAGCCTGGAGCGAACGGATCCGACTTTGCCCATTAGTACTCAACAACGACTTCCATCACCCAGGGGTTTTAGCTCAGCGTCTCGCGACCCTGGATCGACTCTCTGGTGGGCGAGTCGAGGTTGGAATGGGAGCTGGGCATGCCTTCCCTGAGTACCATGCGATCTCTATCCCCTTTGATCCACCCCAACGACGAAAGCAGCGCCTTGCCGAGTCGCTCGACATCCTTCGTCGCCTGCTCGACGGAGAACAGGTTGAGCACCATGGCGAGTTCTACGACCTGAGTGGTTTTGCCTCAATTGAGCCCGCACAGGATCACGTTCCGATTCTGGTTGGAGTGAACGGGCGAGCTGGCCTCGCTCACGCTGCGGGGATGGCCGATATTATTGGTCTCACGATGCTCGGGGTGACTCTGCCCGATGGTAACTCTCACGCAGTGCGTTGGGAGCCAAAACGCCTCGATACCACCGTTAACTGGATTGTCGAGCAGGCTGGCGAACGGGTTCACAACCTCGAGTTGAACGCACTCGTCCAGGCCGTAGTTGTCACCGATGATCGTCGCAAGGCGGCACAAGAGTTTCTCTCAGAGGTTCCTGGTCTCGAACTCGACCACGCGCTCTCGACCCCCTTCCTTGCAATTGGGACTCACGACGAGATCGCAGCACACCTCCTCGCCTGTCGAGAACGCTGGGGGATCTCCTACTACGTGGTGCGAGACATCGAAGGTTTTGCCCCGGTCATCGAGATGCTCCGAGCTGAGGACCACTCTTAACAACTGGGTTGAAGATATCAGTGGAGGAGCGTTCAACTTAGGGAAGTGTTCGGGTGCGGTCTCGATACGAAGTCAGAATCGATTCACCCAGAGCGTTGAGGACCCATGCGATCGCCGGCTATGGCCCCCTGTAGACTTTGAATGGCTATGTGGAGTCTGCCGGGCTAGAGCGGCGATGAGGTGGCGAGCGTAGCTCACTTGTTGCGCGCTCGTCCGAACATTGGTCGTGAAGCTGTCAGTCCAGATCACACTGTAGTTTCTTACGGGAGACCCCGGAGATCCCGATGGAGGAGTAGCGTGATGAGTTACTCGGTTTCCGCCCGTAGCGTACGTTGCACGCCCTTATGGCCTGATCGGTGAGGAACCGGGATGTTGAAGCATACAACACGAGTGAAACTCAGCAGTTGAGGGAAGTCGACTCGATCGCATCCGCCACTCTCGTCTAATCAGACCGTAAACCCAAGAATCTGAGACTTCGCTGTTCACGATACAGTCTTCTCGCAATGTTCCCTCACGTAGAAACCCGAGTTTCTCCAGTACGCGGGCAGATGCAACGTTACGCGTGTCGACCTCAGCCTGTACACGGTTGAGGTCCAGAGTGTCGAAGGCCCAACCCAACAGTCCGCGTGCAGCCTCCGTGGCGTAACCGTGACCCCACGCAGTGTCCCCGTAGCAGTAGCCCAGAGATGCGCTCCGAAGGTCCGGGTTCCATTGGTGCAGGCTGCACCAACCAATGAAGCCGCCATTAGAGGCGAGGTCGACGGCTAACCGCGCTCCGGTGCCCTCCTCAGCTTTCTGTTGTGAAGCCATGATGAACTTCGTGGCACGCTCTCGGTCGTTCCACGGAGGTGCATCCCAGTAGCGCAGCACTTTGGTATTGGTATGTAGGGCAAAGAGGTCGTCGGCATCGGTGTCGACAAAGGGACGAAGGTGCAGACGTGCAGTTTGAATCATGGGGGTGGGGAGCGGCATGTGCGACATGCTCCTTTCAGTGCTTGGGGCCAAACAATTTTAAGGGGCTAGGCGCCTTGATGTGTTCATCGCCGGATGAGGTCCTTCGAGGGGCCGTTCAAGGATGAGGTGTTTGAACTAGTAGTATAA
>DAHXNM010000242.1 GCA_027365375.1 Ferrimicrobium sp.
CTTTTGATACCGGAAACGCGCGCGTTCGACGGAGTGTACAGGAACGTGGTTAGCCATGATAGCTCTATCCCAGCCGAAACCAAGTGTTTCAAAAGATATCCATCTGACTGTACCTCTTCGCTCCTATTAGTTTAAACCGAAGCTCCCTCTGCTTAACGGCTGAGCCTGGTCGCTACTGTCGTCATCACCCTGCGCGCCGGTACGGACATCTTTCCGGTTCGATAGCACTTATGGGCCGTTTGTGGATGCAAGTTTTAGGACAATGCCCACTCTCATAAGTTCACTGCATAATATTGACGAACTCATGTTTGTCAACGGTTACAGGCCCTCGTGGATGAAAACTCCCCACCGATGCCCACTGCACGCATCGAGTTGCTCCTTCCCGCGAAGTAAGGTGTTAGAAACATCTAATTGGAGACAACATGAACGCACCTCGGCGGACGAAGATCGTCTGCAGTATTGGACCCGCCTCTCAAGAGGTCGATAGCCTTGTTGCGCTGATAGAGGCAGGAATGAACGTGGCGCGAGTAAACATGTCGCACGGAACGTTTGCCGAACATAGCACTACGATCGACAACGTACGTGAAGCAGCCAGACGAACTGGCCAAATTATCGGAATTCTCGGTGATCTGTGTGGTCCAAAGCTCCGCATCACTGGACTTCCGGCACGGCTTCATCTCGTTAAGCCGGGCGATCAGTTTGTGCTATCCGAAGGTGACCCAGACGAAGGCACTGATGCCGTCACTATTACACCATTAGCTGTGTTAAGAGAGGTAGACCGGGGTGACACTATCGCCTTCGCCGATGGCGCCGTGCGCGGACTGGTCCAAGACCGTAACGACCACGAAGTATCGGTGCTGGTGACCCAAGGGGGATCGCTCGCCATTCGTAAAGGTGTTAACCTACCTGATTCGCATCTCTCCATCCCTGCCATGACCGATAAGGATTTTCACGACGCCAGCTTTCTCCTCGAACATAACGTCGACTTTCTTGCTCTGTCGTTTGTAGGTAGCGCCTCTGACCTCACCATCGCTCGTGACTTCATGCGAGCCAACGCCCAAGGACCCAATATCCCAAGGCTGGTGGCTAAGATCGAACGTCGTGACGCTCTTGGTCGAATAGCAGAGATCATGGACGTGGCTGATGCCGTGATGGTTGCGCGAGGGGACCTGGGGGTTGAGATACCTGTGGAAGAGGTCCCGATCGAACAGAAACGGATTATTCACCTAGCCAATGCCCGAGGGAAGATGGTGATTACCGCCACTCAGATGCTTGAATCCATGATCAGTGCCCCAACACCGACGAGAGCTGAAGCCTCCGATGTGGCTAACGCGATCCTCGATGGCACCGATGCTATTATGCTCTCCGCCGAGACTGCAGTCGGCTCCTATCCAGTCGATGCGGTCGGCCAGATGGATCGGATTGCGAGGGCGACAGAGCAGATCGCCACCGACCATAGCCTAACCTTGCTTACGCATCCGGTCCGCGCTATCCACTCGACCGCAGATGCTATTGGGTTCGCCGCCGCTGACCTCAGCCGCAATCTCGCCCTCAAGGTAGTTATTGCCGTGACAGAGTCAGGACACTCCGCCCGCACGATATCTCGCTACCGTCCTAATGTGCCTGTGGTAGGCGCCACCCCAGACGAGTTTGCTGCAAGATCACTTACGCTCAGCTATGGTGTGGTGCCAGCCGTCATACCACGCTCACCGAGCACTGAGGTGATGATCCAAGAGGCGATCGATGCTGCGGTAGATTTGGACCTTTGCGAGACCGGTGACCTATGCGCACTCGCAGCTGGGATACCCTTTGGAGTTCGAGGAACCACAAACCTCGTAAAAATCCAGGTAGTGGGGGAGGGGTTTCTTTCGATTGGTGAACGCTATCAGACGGATTGAGCAGTACTCGCCATCGGTGATTTGTTGAACTCAGAGACGGCATTTCCTTATTGGCGTACTCTGTCTCTTGAGCTCCTCACAAGTTGATAAAGAACCGCCATCGCGATGACTAGGAGGATACCTGAGATAAGGTGACCAGGAATCACAGTGAGAGGCGTCACCATAGCGATCACCACCACGAGGGCTGAAACGACGCCAGCTGCAAGGAGAATGGACCATTCTACAAAGTTCAAACTTTCGACGATGGAATTTTGTGACGTGATCAGCAGGCTCCCAAGCACAGCTACTAAGCCAAGAGGGACCAGTAGGAGAAGACCAACGGTACCCGTTGGAGGTTTGGTGGCAACCATTGCAACCAGGCATACGATCGCAGCCCCGACACAAAGAACAGCGATCTTTTCCGGGCGCACGACAGCGATGATGGCTGATGCGACAGTTATCAGAGCAAGTAGGGTATTAAACACTGATCCATTTGCGGTGGCAAGAGAGGCAAGAACGACCCCCAACAAGAGCAGAACGCCTCCTGCAACCTTGACTGGGCTAATCGACATGACTCAGGTCCCCTTGACCCCGAGTCGATTGGAGGTCAGTGTCGATCACCGTGACATTGAGCCCGGCTAGATCCGCAAGAAGCTGGCGACGTATAAGCATATTCAAGCGCCTGGCACGGCTCCTCACGTTTGGATCCCCAGGACCAGATTCGCTATTGCCAGCGTCGAGGGCATGCATGTCATTAGAACCGCCGAAGGCCATAACTGGTCCGATAACGACCACCTGGTGGCCCGCAAACCTCAAGTCCTTGATCGCCTGAATAATTCGGCGATCGTAAAGCGCGCTAACCACCATAACCGTCGCCATTCGAGGAAGTGCACGTCGTGGTATGAGGTCAATGCGCTTGTCAGCTGCCGTTGGATATGATCTGATCAGAAGTAGACGCTCAGAGATCAGTCGCTCCTGGAAGCGCCCAGAGGCCGGAGGTATCCAGCCGATAGTGCCGCCAAATACCACCAGCCCGACTCGATCGAAATTTCGCAGTTGCGCGCGGGCTAGATTCGAGGCTAACTTCGTCAAGGAGTTAAGTGCGGCAGACGGGAAGGTATCCAACA
This sequence comes from Ferrimicrobium sp., assembly GCA_027365375.1. Taxonomy (GTDB): domain Bacteria; phylum Actinomycetota; class Acidimicrobiia; order Acidimicrobiales; family Acidimicrobiaceae; genus Ferrimicrobium. Next base: position 3,005 of record DAHXNM010000242.1, read on the forward strand.
TGATAACTAGATCCAGCGGTAGTTCACTGCTGCGCTGATTGAGCCAGATGCTACCGGTACGTGCAGTTGTCTTCCAGTTCACATCGGTCAAAGGGTCACCCGGCCCAGCCTCACGCACATCAATATATTCAAGGCCAGCATGGCTTTGTTGAGAAGATCGATGACGTCCAAGTGCAAATTGAGCCTTGACCATCCGTGCGAGGGGAGTGACGTCTTCGATAAGCGGAAAGACTTTTATTGGTTCGGATAACCCTAGCTCCAGGCAGTCCTCGAAGAGTCCGAAGTGCCCTTCACGGATTAGGAGGCTACCAGCAAGCCAATAACTACCAAAGACTGGTAGCGAAACCTCTAGCGTCTCCTCGCTTGATCGTAGTTTATAGACTCCGACCACCATCTGTTCATTCCTGATCTCGAGGCGATGGCGCTGGGAGTTCAGTTGGTCAAGGCGCAGACGAAGTAGTACAACGTCACCCTCAAAACAGATAGACGAGTCGTTCGCCGTAGACAGGTTCGTAGTCCCAAATGAAGTGCGTGGCCATAGAAGTCCGAGAGCCACCAGTATGATCATTGGAGCGCCAACGGCAGCCACTGCGGGACCGCTGAAGGCTCCTAACAGAAGCGTAGTCCATGCCCCAAGCAGCAACAGTTGAAATCGTACGGTATATCGGCGTTGCATCAGCGCTGATGATCGGTGGCATCGATGGAGACAGGAGCAGGAATAGCCTGGATTGCCTCGTTGACCACGCTCTCGCGCCTTACTCCTCGGATCCAAGCCTCTGGGCTCAGGCGTATGCGGTGGGCAAGCGCCGGGACAGCCATCGCTTTCACATCCTCTGGGGTCACGAAGTCGCGACCGGCGATAGCAGCCGACGCACGTGATAAGAGAGCAAGCGCAATCGATCCACGAGGGCTTGCCCCTAAAGATACAGACGAGCGACTCCGTGTGAAACGGGCAAGCGCAACAAGGTACTCAACGATCGGCTCCGAGACGAATATCTTCTGGAGCACAGCACGTACTTCGATCAGCTTCTGGATATCTAGGATCTCTGCTACAGTGCGGTTAGCGGTTCCGGTCATAAGGTGATCGGTCACTATATGGCGCTCATCAACTTCGCCGGGATAACCGATGCTGGTAGAGGTCAAGAAGCGGTCTACCTGTGCTTCAGGCAGGGGGTAGGTTCCTTCGAACTCGATTGGATTCTGGGTAGCGATAACAACGAATGGATCTGGGAGCCGATAGCTCACACCATCGACCGTCACTTGCGACTCTGCCATCGCCTCCAATAAGGCAGACTGAGTCTTTGGAGACGCCCTGTTCAGCTCGTCCGCTAAGAGGATATTGGCAAAGATCGGTCCGCGCTTGAACTCCAGTTTCCGAGCCTCAGGCTCCCAGATGCTCATCCCAATAATATCGCTTGGTAGAAGATCAGGCGTGAATTGAATACGAGCAAACTCGAGTCCCAACACGGTAGCGAGGCTACGGGCTAGAAGCGTCTTTGCAACTCCCGGCACATCTTCAAGTAGGACATGGCCACCCGCGATAACAGATGAAACCACAAGCGAGACCACCTCATCCTTACCGTGAATCACATTGTTCATCTCACCGAGCACCGAGAGGATCGCATCGTGGTAATCCTTTATTCGATCTTCCAACTGTCCTCCAGTAACTTAAGTGAGTACTCCAATAGTTCGTCATCAAGAACGGATGGGGTAGCCTTGTCTATGGACCGTGGGCTACGAAGTCGCTCCTGGACTACGGGGATTTGATCGCCCCCCCTACGTCGGGCAGCGTCGAGAAGATCATCGAGAAGTGCACACAACTGTCGCTCGGCGCTCTTGTCCACGCTGTAGGTCAACAGGAGTGCATCGATTGGATCGGCCTCGACGGCTCGCTCAAATGTCTGCGGCGAACGCGTATTTCGAAACCTTAACCACGCGCGCACCTGGTCGGGTATTGACGAGATGACGAGAATCAAACTTATGACGACAACCACTGCTTCGATCGCATTTTGGCGGTCGACCACGTGAAAAATAGCGAGTGCCGCACCCACGATCATGGTGACCAAAACTGCGGCAACGGTGGATCTACGCATAGGAACCCTGGCGTGCGCAGGCCGCGTCGAAGAGGGTTACAACCGCATAAGCGAGTTCGCCGTCCTTTTGTTTGATGCCGTGATCTGAGTAACGTGCTTCGACAAACAGATGAGCCAACGTCTCGATCTCTAGACTCGGAAAAGGCAAACTCGACCGAATGCGATTGACAAACTCAGTTGGAGACTCGTACTTCAAACGACGGATGCCGAGCTGCAACAGGCGTGCCTCAGCATAGTCCCAGCACGCAAAGACCTTTTCTCGTGGGTCGATCAAACCCTCGACTTCTTCGAGCGGGCGAATCCCAGGGCCGACACCTCCAGGACTCTCAAGGGGATGCAGTCGTAGTTGATGGCGTTTCCGCAGGGCCCGTAGGCGTAGCTTTGCGATGACCCCGAGACCAATCAGGATAACCAGGCCGACGATCACCGGCAC
>DAHXNM010000244.1 GCA_027365375.1 Ferrimicrobium sp.
TCGAGTTCGGGGATAATGCGTACGATGCCAACGAGGTAGTGCAACTCGCCTGGATGATGGTCGTCATCCATGAGGCGCTGGCTCACCTCGCCCTGGAGGGTGCTGTAGAGCTCGTCGATGCGACGTTCCCGATCGACCAGCCGGGTGGCGATGGAGGTGTCGCTGTGGAGTAGTGCCTCCTTTGCGCCGACAAAGCTATCACCAACGAGGGCAAAAAGCTCGAGGACACGCTGATCTATCGATGTATTACGATAGTGGTGCACGATAGTCATGGTAGACCTAGTCTAGAGGCCGCTCGAAGAGCGGTCTCCTCGTTATGGCGGTCCGTCCTCATGTCGCGGTACAGATCGACCTCCTCAGTGGGTTCGTCTTGGCGTAGGCGTAGCTAAAGCGCCTGAAGGCAGGCTACGTAGCTCAGTCTGGGGTCTGTGCCTTCGGCAGCCGCGGTGCCCCTGGAAGGCCCATACACCCGCACCCACAGAACCGTATCCATACGATCGTATCCACGCGATCGCACATGGGTGCGAGGGGGACAGGCGCGAAGAAGGTCAGGCTGGTTCGTGGCCGGACATGTCCGCGTTCTTACGTGCCTTCGCGACGAGGTCGATCATCAGCGGATCAAGCTCCTCGACGGTGAAGCGAACTCCTTCGGCATCGACACCTGGTCCGGCATGCCATCCTTCGGCGACATCGACATGATTGCCTGCGACATCGAAGACCCTTCCAGTGATTGGCCGCGAGCGTTCGGACCCTAGCCACACCACGAGCGGTGAGATGTTCTCTGGGGCGAGTTGTTCCTTGGCTTTGAGGTCGTCGTCAGCGACGATGCCAAGATTTTCGGTCATACGCGTCAGGGCGACCGGTGCTACGGCGTTGACGGTCACACCGTAACGACCTAGCTCCATCGCGGCGATATTGGTTAGCGAAGCGATGCCAGCCTTTGCTGCACCATAGTTGGCCTGACCAACATTTCCATAGATCCCCGAGGCGGATGTCGTGTTGATGATGCGCGCATCGCGTGGCGTGCCCGCCTTGGAGAGTTCACGCCAGTAACTCGCCGCCCAGTGTACCATATTGAAGGTGCCCTTGAGATGCACTCCGACGACGAGGTCCCACTCGTCTTCGGTCATGTTGACGATCATCCGATCACGCAGGATCCCGGCGTTGTTGACCACCACATCAAGCGCGCCGTAGGTGTCGATGGCGGTGTTGATGATCCGCTGGGCACCCTCCCATGAGGCCACATCATCTCCGTTGGCGACGGCTTCCCCTCCGGCGGCTCGGATGGTGTCGACGACTTCGCCAGCAGGGCCGGTGCTCGAGCCGGAGCCATCCACCTCCGCACCGAGGTCATTGACGATGACTTTCGCCCCGTGCTGAGCAAAGAGAAGAGCGTGAGCCCGTCCGATGCCTCGCCCCGCTCCTGTGACGATTACCACCCGTTGGTCGCAAAACTTTGCCATCTTTCCTCCTTGTCGTTCTGAATCTATTCTATGACTGAAGTGGAGACATTAAAAGGCAGCCGATTCGATTTCTTGTTCGGTCTAGTTATATCAAGCGTGGGTACGATCGGGATTTCTTATAGCGGCGGTGATGCCATCAGGTAAGATCGTTGAGGGCCCGCGAACGACAAGGAGTAGTGACTCTACTACCGCCTTTGAGGCAGCCGATTGGATGCGATTGCGGTAGCGACCAACGCCAACGCGGCGTGGGTTAAGGTCAGAGATTGGGATGGCGACTCGTGGTACCACCTGTGTGAGGTGAAGGATCGCACTCGAGGGCAGGATAGCCGAGC
>DAHXNM010000116.1 GCA_027365375.1 Ferrimicrobium sp.
AATAATTGGTGGGGGCTTGATACCCCACGATGCGTGGGTACATGTAATTGTCCAGTTCGCATGGATCGTCGTCTCGAGTTTGGCAGGAGTCCTGATCGTGGCTGGACTCCGTAGACTCGAGAAACGTAGACAGCGAGTTCGCTGATAAAGGGTCCATTTGGCTTAACCGCTCAACCGCCCGGGTCTCTATAAAACCTTGTGCGGTTGAGCCGATTCAATACACCGGAACTTTATTATGGGCTGAACTCGTAGGAGCTAGGCGCCCACGAGAAGGAAGAAGGAATCTCTCATTGACTTTTGATCCAGCAGATTTCGTTCGGTCAGAGTCCAACTATATCGGAATTAGGGCGCCCAACCTAGAGGTTATCGCTATGGACTCTAGAAGCGGAAACCTAACGTTGCTCTATGGTCAACTCGTGCAAACTGGCCAACTTTTGTCTGCGCGAGCGACTCTACAGTCGCCAGACTCGGTTGTGATTGCCATCCAAACGCGACGCTGGAATCCGAAGCACGCCAACGAGGTCCCTGATGGACAACTTCCCTATGAGTCCCTGGATCTCGCGGGGCTGGTCGCCAATCGTCTTGATGTCGTGTTCCGCGGCTATCTTCGCGAGGTCGGCTATCTTCGCGAGGTCCAGGGACTCACCGTTGACCCTCGTAGCGCATTGTCGCAAGTCATCGCCAAATTGCAAAGTTGGGAGGAGGAAGCGCGGTCCAACACATGGTGGCCTAGTGCGATCACGCAGCCAAGCGCGGCTCCATCCCTAGATCTGGCTTTTGACAATGATCGCGTTGCCCTACGTTGTTACGCAGTGGGAAAGGTGCTGGTTTCGGTTCCGACCTTGCTTACGATTGACGACACCCAGCTCTCGGTAGTCGTTGCCATACGAGGTACCGTACCACCTGACCTGTCGCTACATCAGATTCTTGACCCGATGGATATTGAGCTTGGCGGGTACCCCCGCCTGTTATTGCCAGCCTAAAACCCAAAGCGGGCGGTGATGGTACGTCTTGTGAAGCTGATGAGCATGTGAGAGGAAACAACATCTAATGGTCTTTGTCATCGACAACCTTGGTTCAGTTCCGTTTGCCGCCGTCGGTGGCATCCGGCTGAGCGATCAACATCACGACACGTATCAACTTGTAGGAATGATGACAGAACAACGGGGATCAACCGTTGAGCTTGGCTATGTGTTGAGAGACCATCAACCAAACGGGCGAGACTCTGGCGATAATACTAAGGACGGAGTGATCCCTCGGAGCACTCCTGCCCTGGTGATCAGGGCGATGATACCAGAGCTGCCAGCACTAGGGAAGAGCCTGAAATCTCAGGGGATCCGGTACTGGGCCAACATCGTCCGCAGAATGGACCTCACAATGAACGTGCCCAAGCCCGAAATCAGCACACGGTTGGCAAGCGGGAACCCTTGGTGTACCGAGCTGCCGCCCATGGAACTCGAGGAAGCTCACTTTGACTATCACTACGACGGTGACGCATTTGTCACCGAAGGGTTTCGCTACCGAGAGACGTGGGCATTTGGGGCATCGGTCCTGTGGTGCGAGCTTCCCGCTCTGTTACTCGTTGCCGGCCGAGGCACTGAGTCTAACGATCTATGGTTTGAACCTGTGAGCCCAGAGGGCATCGCTGCGCTGCAACAATTACCACGACTGCTTCTTGATTAGCAACGACAGATGAGCCGTAATGGAGGTTGGCTAGCCACCACCCCTGAGCCTTAGGATCAGCGTGTGTACGGCTGAAGAGACAGATCACTGGGGGCGAGAAGGCAGAGATTTCCCCCAATTCCTGACGGCATCACCATTACGGGCTTCGAGATTGATGCAGAACTGCCTACACCGTTTGGGGCCAGCCGAATCGGGCCAGCGTCTCGTCAATCGTTGGAGTAAGACCATCTATCATTATCTTCCTTACTATGACACCCGATGCTTGCCCACCGGCCATACTCTTGCCCTTAACCGAGATTTCATCCCCTGAATCCCAAACTGGTTTTGATGCCAACACTTGGCACCACCATCGAGCCCAGGTCCCTGTTGCCTCATCCATCCCTGACCCTCACTCGGTCTCTGATGTCATCGCCAAGAGGTCGAGGTGTTGATCGAGTACGACTTCTATCGCTCTTGCGGTCAACGCAATAAATGGCACCTCGTCACCGTAGCTGTACGCACGCTCTAGTGCGTCAAGGTATTCGTTACGATCATCAGCAGAATACAAAGCAGGCAGATAGCCCGCTCGTTCGAGAACCAAGTTGACAAGCATCCTGCTCACTCTCCCGTTACCATCTACAGAGGGGTGGATCCTGGCTAGTTCTAAGTGAGCGCGTGCCGCAAAGACAACCGGGTGTTCTCCATCCTCGTGGAGTCCTTCGACAAAGGCAGCCATCGCATCTGGAACTCTCACCCAGTTGGGCGGCACATGTGTTGAACCCACGATCCGAACCGCTTGGCGTCGGTAAGCCCCTGCTTGGAGACCAAGAAGCCCCCGCAAAATGATGGAGTGCAGGTGAAGGATGGTGTCTTCGCTCACGGGCTCAGAAGAGGATACGAAGTCCTCGAGCCAGATCAGTGCATCACGCACGTTCAGAACTTCAAGGTGTTCGGCTAAGAGCTTCCCACCAATAGCGATCCCGTTCTCCAGGACAACCTGAGTCTCGCACAAGCTGAGGCTATTGCCCTCAAGCGCGGTTGTCTCGTGCGAGTAGCGCACCAAGAAGTCATCTCGGAGGCTTCTTAGACTCTCGTCGGGGAGTGGGCGTGCCATGCTAAGCCGGTGGTGCTTATCAGTGACTCGCTCCAAGATCGCTACCATGAACCAACCTGTCGTTGTCTTCTACCAGTCCTTGCGCTGCGGGAACCGCTCTTTGACCGATGTCGAGCTTAGCCAGGAATCCGGGGACTACCCACTTGCTAACCTCGGGTCGAGGCAGGAGCCTGCGAGTGCCACTTCTACCGATAATAGGATCTCGGATTGGCCGGGGAGTTTGTGGTTACTGACAGGAATACCATTAGGGATGGTTCCAGTATCAGTAAGGGTTAGCGCTTACCTACTAACGCGTTAGCCGTCTCAGATGAACTCAGGCAGTTGTCTCATCAAACCGTAACAGACCTGCTCTGACGGCGAAGTTTGAAGCGTCAATAATGGCAACTCGTGATTCCACGAGATCCTGACCTCCCTGTGGTCCATCCGTACCCCACCGCGTTGTTCATGCAGAGCCTCCTACACGGGAGCTGTATCTACTTGAGCGCGAGCCCGTAAATGAGAACGAGACTCGTAGATGCCGACCTTAATACTCCCTGCACCTTTAATACTCCCTGCACCTTTCCTCCGCGAACTGAGAGAACCCCAACCAATCATTTCTTGCGCTCCCTGAGGGACCATCGGTCGCCTTGTTTGGGATGTCTCGTGTCGTGTCCGGTTGCCAGTGCCTCCAGCCACTCAATCATCGAGACAGAGTTCTTTCGGATCTCGCAAGATGCCCTAGCGCTGCTTTGTGCGAGTAATCAGTTGCTTGCGTACTTCGCCCTTGCCAAAGTCCTCTCGAGGGATGATCGCCTCCACTAGGTACGTCATGCAGCCATCATC
>DAHXNM010000263.1 GCA_027365375.1 Ferrimicrobium sp.
CCTCTAGCGATCTCCGCGACGACCGGCGCTCCGCCTGTCCCGGTTCCCCCGCCTTCACCAGCTGTGATAAAGACCATATCCGCCCCGGTGAGCGCCTCTTGAATCTCATCCTTGTGCTCCTGGGCGGCTGAACGGCCAATATCTGGGTTAGAACCCGCACCGAGACCACGGGTGAGCTGACGTCCAATATCTAGACGAATGTCGGCATCACTCATCAACAATGCCTGAGCATCAGTGTTGATGGCGATAAACTCAACGCCCTTCAAACCAGCCTCGATCATTCGATTAACTGCGTTGCCACCACCGCCGCCGACACCGACAACCTTGATAACGGCGATGTAATTCTGCGCGTCGTTCACTTCGCGTCCCACCTCTGCTGCATCTTGGCTGGAACCACCACAAAGCCTCCACTTACCTAAATCTCAATCACTCTCAACCTTGAGCCAAGAGGTACCTTTGAATCTGACTAGCCTACACGATCGTTGACGAGAACCGCTGGACTATTTGGGTTTATCACGTCGAGAACTGCTCCAGGCGTGGAAAATCCTAGACAGGAGCGTACCTGGGCTCGAGGTTGACTCGCAGTCCCCAGGATACACTCGCTAGAGCCTGAGAGACGAAGAACGACGCCAATCTTGCGTACCTCATAGACCGAGATCGGCGAAGCTTGCTGTCGAGCCTCTTGGAGCGCTGCCAAAACGTCAACAAGCCGCTTAGGAAGCTCCTCGCCGATCTGTGGGTGCCAGCTGCAGTTAAGCGACGAGACGCTCGCCGCTATCGGACACACCGAAAGTTTGGATCCGACCATCTGTGAAGTGGAAGGAGCTACAAACCCAGCCTGTGTGAGTGCATAACCCTGCTGCAATCGACCCACCAACGGAACTTGAGACAACTCAACCACCACCGAAGATGGCCAGCGAATATCGAGCGCTCGCAGTCGAACCTCTCCTCGGAGCTGTGGCACAATCGCAAATGCATCCTCCACTCGGCGAGCTGAGATCGACCAGACGTGGCGGTCTGACAAGATTGCGGTAAGTCGGTCATTAGCGCTCGCCCGTTGTGCCACGCTACCACCTAGAACAACGATCGAACGGACACGGAGAACAGGGCCGACATAGCACCATGCAGCTCCAGCCAGGATCACCACCAGCACACAGGCAGCAACTACGATACGTCGGGTGCGGACGTCAACCCGACGACCAGAGCCTGAACCGACCTTTCGAGTATTGCGCAGCCCAGAGGAGCGCCTAGGCTCCGACTTAGTCCCAACAAGCCTCGGAATCACACGGCTGTGTCGCTGATGTCGCTCCTTACGGAACTCCTTGGTCATGTCGACTCCTCAAGACCTTGTAGCTAACCAAACCCCACTAATCTCACCTCCGACATGAGCTCCAGTCCTGTCAGGTGCTCTACGCGTTCTCGCACGGTTTGCATCAGTGCATAGACATCATCGGCCGAACCTCCCGGATCAGCCTGGATAAAATTTGCATGCTTGTCCGAGACCGAGGCACTCCGATATCGCACTCCTTTGAGCCCACACTCCTCGATCAAGCGTGCTGCTGGTGCGCTCACCGGATTCACGAACACCGAACCCGCGTTTTGACCACCGGGCTGATGCGCCCGTCGCCAGGCGACGATCTCGTTGAGGGTGATCAGCTCCTCCTCTGGATCACCTGGTCCAAGCTCGAGTCGCGCCGCGAGCACGATCTGGCTAGCTTGAATCGCCGACGAACGATAGCCGAGACGCAGCGTCTTGGCCTCGCGCCAGCTTGGAGATCCATCAGCGGCAAGATCAAAGATGAGCACCGCTCTCAACGTCTCTGCCAGCGCATGACCATGCCCCCCGGCGTTCATGCGCACGGCCCCACCAACGCTACCGGGCACACCCACTGCCCAACTAAACCCCGTAAGCGCTAACTTTGCGATCCGACGCGCCATCACTGGCAGCGGGGAGGCAGCACCGAGCTCAACCTGGTTCCCATCCTGATTGAGCCATGAGAACCCAGCACCCAAGGTCACCAGCAAGCCAGGAAATCCACGATCGGCAACCAAGACGTTCGATCCACGACCGAGCACGAACACCGGCAAGAGCTCCTCTGTATCGACGAGCACTGACCCAAGGCGCTCAAGCTCCTCTACAGACGCAAGCTCCACGCCGGCCGCCGCCACGCCGCCTACTCGATAGGTGGTCCTAGCTCCGAACGGCGCATCCTCCATGACGAAAAAGCCGGCCGCTCGCAGTCTATCGATCGCAGTCTGTAGGCTATGAGACACCTAATCACCACGCATCCGCTAACTCTGTGTCGAGCATGGTGATATCACCAGCTCCAAGGGTTAGGCAGACATCATCGTCCTGGAGGAGACCACGTACCATCTGAGCTAGCTCATGACGCGATGCGCAATAGTGTGCACGATCCCCAAGGACACGCCGCGCCGCGACATAGACTGCCTCCCCGCTTACGCCAGGGATTGGCTCCTCACCGGCGGCATAGACATCGGTTATAACCGCCACGTCAGCTCCAGTGAGCGCCTCACCGAGCTCCTCCGCGATCGCGAGCGTCCTCGAGTAACGGTGGGGTTGAAAGACGGCCACTACCCGGCGCGCACCCAACTGGCGGGCAGCTGCAATAGTCGAGACGAGTTCACTCGGCAGATGGGCATAGTCGTCGATGATCCTCACCGAATCGAGAATCCTCCGGTGCTGGAACCGCCGTGAAACCCCCAAATAACGACTTAGCGATGGCGCGATCTCGTCGAGAGAGACACCAAAAGCACCAACAGCGGCGATTGCTGCGGTCGCGTCCAAGATGTTGTGTAGGCCGAGCACAGAGAGTTCAACACTTCCTAATCTCCTTCTGTGTTCGAATAGCTCAAACGCCGATCCCATAGGAGACATCGAGACATTCTTGATTTGAAACATGGCAGACTCAGAAAATCCGTAGCTCCGACTCTCCATCTGAGTCGCAAGATGAGCCAGAAACGGATCCTCTATACAGAGAACCGGAGGAAGCCGCGATCCTAGAGCGAACTCGGCGAAAGCCTGTTGAAGGTGATCGAAGTCACCATAGAAATCGAGGTGGTCCGGTTCGACGTTGGTGAGAACGCTAAGCGCAGGTTGGAGCTTCAAGAAGGTACCATCGCTCTCATCGGCCTCTACCACCATGAGCTCAGACGTCCCGTAGTGACCCGACGCTCCAGCCTCATTGAGCTCAGCGCCGATGACGTAACTCGGGTTGTAGCCGGCTTGCGCCAGTGAAAGCCCTATCATCGACGTGGTTGTAGTTTTTCCGTGAGTCCCAGAGATCGCGATGACCTCACGCCCATCGGTGAGCGCCACCAGTAGCTCCGCTCTTGACACCGTAGGAACGCCATGCGAACGACTAGCGACAAGCTCTACGTTTGTCGGAGCAATCGCACTCGAGTAAGCGACCAACTGAGCACCCTGGACATAGGCCCCATCGTGGCCCAAGAACACCTCGGCACCAAGGAGCCTTAGACGCTCCATTACCGCCGACTCCTTCAAGTCAGAGCCGGTAACCCGATAGCCGGCCTCTAGCAGCAGTGAAGCAAGCGCGCTCATGCCGGCACCACCAATCCCCACGACATGCACCTGGTCGACATGATTGAGCAATCTCATACTTGAACCATCTCTTCCCAGATCAATCTCGCTGCATCCGGGTGGGCCAATCGCTTAGCCGCCAACCCCATACGGAGTCGACGCGGCTCGTCAGCGATGAGCTCACGGAGGGCGGTAGCAAGCACCTCACCGGTCAAGTTGCCATCATCGATGACGACCGATGCACCGGCACGTAGAAAGATGTCGGCATTGCAATTTTGATGATCATTAGGCGAAAGCGGCAAAGGAACCAAGATCGATGGCACACCGAAAAGCGCGATCTCGGTCAACGTACTCGCCCCAGCCCGGGCGACAACGAGATCAGCCGCCATCAGATAACGATAGAGTTGGGAGTCGTAACCGAGCGAACGGTAATGCTTGTTCACCGTGCTCGCCTCTATCTGCGGCCGTGGCTCACCGAGCCCATTTTTTGAACCCATGCTGTGGACTATCCTAACCTGCTCGTCAAAAGCCATCAGCTCGGCAGCCGCCACCGTAGCAACATTGACGCTACGCGCCCCTAGCGAACCCGAGGTCACCACGACGAGAATATCATCGGCCTCAAACCCCAGAGATGCGCGCACCGCCTGTCGGTCGGTGAGTGCGAGCAGATCTCGCCTAGGAGGGTTTCCAACGACCGCCGCCCGTTTCAACCACGACTTCGGCAGCGACACCGGCCAAGCGAGGAAAATTCGTGATGACCATAGACCAACTAGGCGATTTGAACGCGTCAGCGCGGCGTTCTGCTCGAGTAGATAGGAACGCGCACCTCGCGCTCGTGCAAACAACGACACAAGTGGGGTATGAAAACCACCAAAACTAATCACCAGATCTGGGCGGGCCAACGATCGCAACCTGGCCAGATTGCTCGAGGTGGTCACCAGATTCTTAACCATGGCCGCAAAGATAGCGCGCGTACCACGCCCCAACCCAGCGCCTTGCACCCGAACGACCTCCAGGTTCAACCCCTCAGTCACCGCATAGTCCACCTCTCGGTCGGTGGTGATGAGTATTGGATGGACGTCGTCATCGAACGCCTCTATCACCGAGAGACCGGCGTGGATGTGACCAGCGGTGCCACCAGCTACAACCCAAACAACGCGACTCATGTCAACTTCCTCCGCCGGAAAATCCCACTGACAAGCCCGAGCGCGGCCAAGGTGACCACGGTCGAAGAGCCACCGGCCGAGATCAATGGCAGCGGGACGCCGGTGACCGGCAACAGCCCGATCACCGCCCCTATGTTGAGCGTCATCTGAACCAGCAGCCACACCGCGATCAAAAACGTCAAGGCCCGCTCACTAGGTTGAGTCAACTGTTCACAGACCTTAAAGATGACGATAGCCAAGGATACAAGCAATAAGAGAATCACGACCGAGCCAAGTAGACCAAAATCCTGACCGACTACAGCGAAGATGAAATCCGTCTGAGCATTGGGCACGTATCCCCAGTTCGCCAAGCCTGTACCTAGTCCAGTCCCGAGAAGGTGACCGGAGGCGAAGGAGTTGAGTGCCTGAACCTCCTGGTAGGAGTAGCTCATTCGGTACTTCCACGGGTTTAGAAACGAGAGCAACCGCAACCGACGATAGCTGCTGGAGAACGCGCCTATGACCCCTGCAAGTATCGAACCACCGGTCACGAAGGTCAATGCTCGGCCTCGGACTTCGCCGACATAGAGTGCAGCCAATCCAAGCGAGAAGACGATCATCGCGGTTCCCATGTCGGGCTCAAGA
>DAHXNM010000272.1 GCA_027365375.1 Ferrimicrobium sp.
GCGCACTTGGTTCGTAACAGGAACCAACCAACCCAATAAGTAAGACACCAGGGAGAACCCCTTGGCTTTTCTTGCCCGTTCACGGGTTGTGTAGCCTAGACCTCTCCGAATGACGGCTTCAATCTGGCCAATCACCTCAGATGCGCTCAACAACTTACCGATTCCTGGTCGATCTTGGTACCGGAATACCGCTTATTTCCGAAGATCCAGAAATCCAGCTCAGTATGCGCCTATCCATCCCCGCCCTCACAGACGGAGTCTTCCGGCGATCTCTGATAAAGACCCGGTGGCGATGAACCACCATGCTCCTTTTGAGCGAGCTTTGAGGCTGCTCGCCATGGATGACGATCCCTGGAGTGAGTAGAGTGCCACCACCATCAATAACGTTGGGTCATTATTCTCATACTCACGAGATCCTCCGGTACTACATATGGTCCGGCATTAGACCAGTTTGAGCTTGGCCATCGATCCAAAGAAGACACGCTCGCCGGCAGCGTCGAAGTAGACCACCACCTCGCGATCGACTGAACGTTCACGAATGGCTCGCACCTCACCCTCACCGTAACGCGTATGAAACACCCTGTCACCTACTCGATAAGGCGCGGGTTCATGGGCACTTTTCTTGGAGTTCTCATGCTCGGGCATCGGCTGATAATCGAGTGACTCCTGACGACGATAGACTCCGTCTGGCAATTCGCCTATGAACCGACTCTCAGGATTGTAGATTACATTACCCTGGAAGCTCCGTCGACGCGCCGAGGAGAGCAGGAGTCGCTGCTTAGCGCGAGTGACAGCGACATAGAGCAATCTACGCTCCTCCTCGATCTCAGCAGGTGTCGTGAGCGATCTCATATGAGGGAAGATACCCTCCTCGAGACCTACTACAAAAACGAACGGGAATTCAAGTCCTTTGGCCATGTGCACCGTCATCAAGGTCATGCTCGAGTCATCGAGTTCAGCGTCGATCGCGCTAAACAGTGCCGTCTGCTCCAGAAACGCCTCCAACGAGTCGGCCTCTGCAGCTACTCGTCGCAACTCGGCCAGGTTTTCCAATCGACCCTCCGCGGTGAGTGGATCCTCCTCATTGACCATCTCCAGATACTCGGTCCTCGTCATCACCTCGTCCAGCACCACCGGGGCAGGAGCATCCTCATGGACCAGTTCGCGCAGATAGCCGACCATCTCCATAAAATGAGCGAGAGCTTTTGCCGCTCTCGAAGAAAGTCCAAGCTCTTCAGCAGAGAACAGTTCAAGCGCGTGCAACATTGAGACATTGCGCGTGCGAGCCGCGCTCGCCAGTTGCTCCTGCGTACCTGCACCGATACCGCGATGGGGTGTGTTGATCACTCGCCCAAGAGCTACGTCGTCATCTGGATTCACAAGAATCCGGAGATAGGCGAGCATGTCACGTATCTCACGACGATCATAAAAGCGAACTCCGCCTACCACCCGATAGGGGACGCCGGCTTTTGAGAGCTCCTCCTCTAGAACCCGGCTCTGGGCATTGGTGCGATAGATGACGGCGACATCACGAAGAGAGTAGCCATCACTCAAAACGGTCAAGGCTTGAGAGACGACAAACTCCGCCTCCTGGCGGTCGTCCTGGGCCTTGAAGTAGAGTGGGAGCGCCCCTTGGCCGAGCTCTGACCATAGAGTCTTATCGTGCCGGAGGGCGTTACGCGTGATCAGGGTATTGGCGAGCTCAAGAATGGCGTTGGTGGAGCGATAGTTCTGCTCGAGTGCGATCGTCCGGGTGGTGGGAAGTCTCTCCGCAAAGCCGATGATGTTGCCAAGATCTGCCCCACGGAACCCATAGATCGACTGATCGGAGTCACCCACAACAAATATGTTGTTCTCAGGCTCAGCCAGCAGGCCTATAAGTTCATTTTGGGCCCGGTTCGTATCCTGATACTCATCTACGAGCAGATAGCGGAACCGACGCTGATAGTACTCACGAACCCCAGCGTGCTCACGGAGTCCAGTCACTACCGAGTTAACGAGGTTGTCGAAATCGACTGCGTTGTTAGCGATCAGCGCTGTCTCATAGGCTTCATAGACAGTAGCAACCAGGCGATCGTATGCCCCATGAGCATCCAAAGCCATCTCATGAGGAGTAATGAGGTTAGCCTTCGCCGAGCTGATTTTGGCCATCACCGCACGTGCAGGAAAACGCTTCGTATCGAGCTCAAGCGCTCGAATAGACCGCTCTACCAACCGACGGGCATCGTCGGCGTCATAGATCGTAAATCCTGACCGGAGTCGACCAAGTTCGGGGTGCACTCGCAGAATACGACTGCATGCAGAATGAAAGGTGGAGATCCATAGCGCCTTAGCCGCATCTACACCAACCAAGTGGTGCACTCTCTCGACCATCTCACGTGCAGCCTTGTTAGTGAACGTGATCGCCAAAATCTCACTAGGGTTCACCTCCTGCTCGAGCAGATAGGCGATGCGGCGGGTGAGAACTCTCGTCTTTCCAGAACCAGCACCAGCCACGACCAGTACCGGTCCTTCAAGAGTCGATACAGCCTCTATCTGAGCCTCGTTCAGACCCTCGAGGATATGCTGATTAGCCTCAGCCACCCAGCTACTCCCACTCAATCGTTCCTGGAGGCTTAGAGGTGATGTCATAGACCACCCGGTTGACGCCATTGACCTCGCCGACGATTCGATGCGCGATCACATCCAAAACTTCGTAGGGGATACGAGCCCAATCAGCGGTCATCGCATCGTCGGAGTCAACCGCGCGCACGATAATTGGCGCATCATAGGTTCGCTCGTCACCTGAGACTCCAACGCTACGCAGAGAGGGGGCAAGGACCGCAAAGTACTGCCACATCGATCGACCAAGACCAGCACGAAGTATCTCCTCGCGAACAATGCGATCTGCGTCTCGAACCCGACCAACCGCCTCTTGGGTCACCTCACCAACGATTCGCACAGCAAGTCCAGGCCCAGGGAACGGCTGTCGCCACACAACCTCTTCAGGAATTCCGAGCTCAACACCGACCGCCCGAACCTCATCTTTGAAGAGGAAACGCAGCGGTTCAACCAGGGCGAATGACATGTCTTCAGGCAGTCCACCAACGTTATGGTGACTCTTAATGAGCGATGCCGAACCACTGCCAGATTCTATTACATCAGGGTAAAGTGTCCCCTGCACCAGGAAGCCACCTGCGTCGATCCCAAGTGCCGCCTCCTCGAAGGTTCGAATGAAGAGATTGCCAATGGTCTTGCGTTTGATCTCTGGATCGAGTACGCCGGCTAGCGCTGAAAGAAAACGCTCCGCAGCGTCAACCACCACCAACTTGATATGGAACTGGGAGGAGAAGAGGGTAACGACTTGATCTGCCTCTCCCTCTCTCAGAAGTCCGGTATCAACGAAGACACAGGTAAGTTGATCGCCAACAGCCTCGTGAGTCAGCACCGCAGCCACGGTAGAGTCCACTCCCCCTGAGAGTGCGCAAAGTACGTTGCGCTCACCCACCTGCTCTCGAATTTGGGCGATCGACTCTTCGATGATCGAGAAGTTGGTCCACTTGGGTTCGAGACCGGCGGCACGGAAAAGAAAGTTGTGCAACACCTCGCGACCAAACTCCCCATGCGAGACCTCTGGATGAAACTGCACACCAAAGCGCCCACGCTCAAGATCCTCGAAACAAGCCACCGCCGACTGGGTGGTTGATGCCGTAACGACTGCACCATCAGGTGGCACTACCATCGTATCTTGGTGGCTCATCCATGACTCAAAGGCGTCCGGTAGCGCCTCAAGAAGGACTCCGCTCTCTGAACACCTCTGTATTGACGTGCGCCCATACTCCCCTGCTCTGGTGCGTTCGACACGCCCCCCGAGGTTTTGTGCCATCAACTGAGCTCCATAGCAGATACCAAGAATCGGGAGGCCCATCGCAAAAATCTCCGGGTCGAGTGTCGGGGCACCCTCTACCCAGACTGACTTTGGACCACCCGAAAGGATTATCGCGCGCGCGCCACGCTCGCGAAGCTCATTGGCAGTGACACTATGACTGACAATCTCTGAGTACACATGCAGCTCGCGAACCCGGCGAGCGATCAGCTGGGCATACTGGGCGCCAAAGTCAACGACGATGACCGGGGCTTCGCGAGAACTCTCCACTAGTGGCCCATGCCGACGTGTTGCGCCTGCTGGAGTGCCTTTCCTTCCGTCTGAAGCGCCGGGGCCACCATGACCTCTGCCTTCTGGAACTCCTTGATCGTCTCGTATCCACAGGTAGCCATCGACGTCCGCAAAGCTCCAAAAAGGTTCATGCGTCCGTCGTTCTCATGGGCCGGTCCAACGAGAATCTCCTTGAGCGATCCGCGTGTATCGGTTCGCACTCGCGTGCCACGCGGCAAGGTCGGATGGAAGGTTGCCATCCCCCAGTGGAAACCACGACCCGGGGCTTCATAAGCTGCAGCAAGAGGAGAGCCCATCATCACAGCATCAGCACCAACCGCGATAGCCTTAGAGACGTCGCCACCCTTGGACATACCACCATCGGCGATGACGTGGACGTAGACGCCGGTCTCATCGAGATGACGCATCCGCGCTGCAGCGGCATCTGCAATCGCTGTCGCTTGGGGGACCCCAAGTCCGAGAACAGCCCGGGTTGTGCACGCATTACCAGGACCGACTCCAACCAACACGCCGACGGCACCGGTACGCATCAGATGCAACGCCGCCTGATCCGAGGCGCAACCTCCGACGATCACTGGGATCTCAAGTTCGCGAATGAATTTTTTCAAATTTAGCGGCTCATCGGAGCGCGAAACATGCTCTGCCGATACAACCGTCCCCTGGATAACTAGGATATCCAACTCACCGGCGAGAATCGACCGCAGTAGCGGCTGTGTGCGTTGCGGTGTGACCGACGCCGCCACGACAACACCTTCAGCCTTTATCTGACGGATCCGCTCGGTAACCAACGACTCCTTAATCGGCTCCTGATAGACCTCTTGCATCCGAGCAGTAGCCTTTTCACTAGGAAGGGAGGCGATCTCCGAGAAGATAGCGTCAGGATCCTCGTAGCGAGTCCAAAGTCCTTCGAGATTCAAAACCCCCACTCCACCGAGACGACCGATCTCAATCGCCGTAGCCGGCGAGACGACTCCATCCATCGCCGAGGCGAGTAAAGGCAGTTCGAAACGAAACGCATCGATCTCCCATGAGATGTCGACGTCCTCAGGGTCCCGCGTCCTGCGAGACGGAACGATGGCGATATCATCGAATCCATAGGCACGCCGGCCCGACTTGCCAATTCCAATTTCTATTTCAGCCAAAACTTCCTCCATTCGACCGACGAACACAAAACCCACCATGGTCATCTACCGGGATACACTCCCCGGCCATCAAACCGACCGCCAACTACATCCACGGGCCACGAACTACCTCAAAGAATCGGCAATCGGCACTACGTACAACGTCACAGCGATCTGATCACTACCGTGATCTAGCTCGTCACCATAACAGAAACCACGCCACCGACTCATTCGGGATCCACGGATCTTGCTCAACCGTTAGAATCACAGAGTCTAGTAGCTACTATCTACATGGAGGTTCTACGTACAGATGCACCTGAGACGACTCAGCCTGGGCGTGCTCGCCGCACTGGCTCCAAGCTTGCTCGCAGCGTGTGGTACCACCTCGACCGCCACCACCGGCATAACCGCTACCCCAAGCCCGAGCGCATCAAAACTCTCTCCAGTCTCGCTCAATGGCGTTACCCTCACGACCAAGGTTGCAACTCCGCTGCGACAGGCTTTTGAACAAGCACTCTCGGATATGACCATTAGCTACCCACACATGGTCGCTCGAGTCAGCTATAACAGCCCCCAAACTATGGACCTTGCTAGCCTCGAGACAACCGCTAACCTGCATTTATTCTCGGTTAACCCCGGGTCAACCCTCCTTGCTCAGTTGGGAGGTGTCAAGCGAGTTCCTATCGCCACCAGCACGCTCTACCTCTCTGCCAATCTTCCATCTTCGCAGGCCGTCACCCTTTCGGATGCCGTGCTCGTCGGGATCCTTGAAGGGTCTATCACCAACTGGGACAACTCTCTGATCGCAGCGGCGAATCCTCACGTCAACCTACCCAATCTGAGCCTCACCATCAATTCATTCCCGAAGACCGGGCAACGCGCCTCGATCATCGACCATGAACTTTCGGTCCAACCAACGAGCTATGGGGCCACCGATGCTGCTCATTGCACGACCACACCTGGCTGTCTAGACGTCTCGCTCACCCCGCCGACCACTCCGCCATTAGCCGTCGACAACGCCAGCGGTCAGCCGAGCCTGCCTGGCAGTGCGCAGTACCCGCTAGTCACCTACGAACTTGCCGTCATCACGACCGCTCCCGCACACCCACGCCAGGAGATGGCGGCGGTACAGATC
>DAHXNM010000121.1 GCA_027365375.1 Ferrimicrobium sp.
TCGACAATAAATGTCTGCTTAGCCCTCGGTCGACTCAGAAACTGCACACAATCGCTTCTTGACAACACGCGATAACTTCACGAGTTAAGCGAACCCAGCATCCAGGGGACAGGAGCACTCGCATTCAAGCCCTCAGCATCCTACGAGCTTGCATCTACACAAAAGGCCTGCGGTTTCTCGACAGCCACAAGCACCGCCGTCCTCGAGAGCCTGAACACAAAGCTACAGCCTTCACAAATGGGCATAACGCTACACTAGCGCCTAGGCTCGGTTAACAATGGCTGGAGTACTCGCGCTGGTAGGTTCAGGTGAATTTCTTCCGGAGATGAGCGATATCGAACGGCGTCTCCTAAACGGTGGCACTCGCTATGTTCAGATTCCAACTGCTGCCGCCCTGGAAGGCACAGATCGTCTCAACTACTGGATCGGCCTAGGTCGACAGGCAGCTGAACGCCTCGGAGCAAATCAGATCTCTATCGTCCCCGCCACACGAGAGGAGGCAAATGATCCTGCACTCGCCGAACAACTCAAGGGCGCTGACCTCATCTACCTCTCGGGAGGCAACCCGACCTTCCTCGCAGATACCTTGCGCGGCAGCCTGCTCTGGCACGCCATCATCGATGCCTTCGAGGAGGGTGCATCCGTCGCTGGTTGCAGTGCGGGAGCGATGGTGATGGGAGGATGGATACAGAGTTTAAGGCATCGAGATGCTGCTGGACACCACGGCCTTGGGCTTCTTCCTGGCCTCAGCGTGATTCCTCACTTCGATCGGTTCATCCCTCGCGTGGGCACCAGCCTCGCACAGCTTGCACTCCGGCCACCGGCTGGAATTGAGGTAATCGGCATCGACGAGCTGACCGCTCTGGTCGGTTCGAAGACTTCACTAACAGTTTTGGGCAAAGGCAGCGTTATTCGCCTTGGCGACAAACCAGCAAGCAGACATGCCGAGGGTGAAATCATCAACATATGATGAAACTGTTGACAGGTGAGAGTGCACGCCAGCCTCGCAGTCTCATCGCCTACCCGAGCATGGCCGCGAAACAACTTGACAACCACCACTACTCGTCAGCCAAATAAGCCGCCATCCGCAGCAGGCGTGCATCATCGAATCTTGCACCTAGTAAAGCAATCCGAGCACCCGCAAGTACTACCATCGGGAGGTTGGCGAGCTCTGCCAACAGCCACAAGCCTATCGGCATCTTTTTCGGTGACAATGAGTCATCGACGAGGTCGAACGCGAGAAGGTCTACAGATCCGACGAGTCGATCAACCCTAGCTATCAAAGCTTGTGTATCATCGACAGTTGCCGACTCACTGGCCTGGTTGCCAGCACCAATGAAAAGCACCCGGCTAGCCCGCTCCAGGAGGAGTCTATCAAAATCGACAATCTCGGACTCAATGCCCAAGGTGGTCAAGATCGAAAGCGCCCGTCCTTGGCGATCTACCGGCGGCGCCACATGATGATCATCCTCTCCACGAAACTCGTGAAGCACTACGACCTTCGACGGTACGAGCGGGCTGGCTGCAAAACTCGTGAGGCTCTTCGGGTTGGAGTGTGGCAGAAAGCGAGGGTCACCTAAGACTCCAACAGCTCGCAACCGATCGAGTAGATACGCCTGTTCACGCAGTGTCGAAGCCACGAAAGAGACCGTAGCCGTACTGTTATAGGCGAGTGCCGGAGCCAACCCCAAGGTTGGACGGTAGCCATCGAAGCCACCTAAACCACGAAGAAGGGTGGAACCATGATGGTCCAGAGTAACCGACGTTGTGACCGCACTATGTTGATGCGCCTCGATCATAGGGCCCCCGCAGGGCTCGCCATGAGCAGCTTCACTCACGCTGAGCCGCGATCGATTCAGCACCGATCCCCAAACGTCTATCTGAGGCGAACGAACATACCCAACCAACAGCGCACCATCGCGGCCCAAACCGTCGAGTACCCAAGCCGAACGACCTGGCCTACTATCTATACCCTCGTCCCCAGCCATGAACCGCTCATCGGCCAATATGGGTACCCCAGCAAGTGCCGGCAACCAAGTGTGTGGAGGATGTAGGCGGTCAAAATCTCTAGCCTCGCGAAGCACCTCATCGAATCTCTCGCCAACCAGCCAGCGAGGATCCAACCGTTCGATCGAAACCTCAACGGCCTCGACAGAACTCAACTCGCCGCTATGGCGAGCCTGGAGGAGTTCAAAGAGCGGTGCTGGCTTAGACAGGAACGGGAACGGAGCCGTCAGCGAGCTGTTCAGCCATGACCCAACCAAAGACGATCAGCGCCTGTCCATCTTCAGGAGCACAGCACTCGAAGACCTCTTGGTAGGGAGTCTCTATTGGATCCTGAAGCCGATAGGCGACATAACCATACTGCTCGCCATCGCTCACTGCAAGCGAACTGCGGTCGTCGAGACCATGGTCGAGACCAAAGCGCTTGGCAAGACGGCGAGACCACGCTCGCTCCTCACCCGTTGGACGATGACCAGGGCGAGGCACTACGTCAGCAAGCCCATTGAAAATCTCGTATCCATTGGGCGAGATCAGCTTGACACCGACCAAGACATCCTCGTCAGGGAAGGCAAGCAGGGCCCGTGAATAAGCCTCGTGCAAGAGCGCAGCAAGTAACTCGCGCTCTCGGTCCTTTGGTTGTGTGACGATCAAGTTGATCAGAATGCAAGGCGTACCCCCAATACGCTCGAGCGTGAACATCATTCCCCCTAAGAGTGAGTCCCCCTCTCGTGCAAGTGACGACAGCACCCACTCCTCTCGTTGCTTCGAGAGGAAACCAGCACTGAAGGCTGCACCCTGCAGATCACTGACGGCAGCGAACTCTTCGAGTTCGGCATCGTCGAGTGCGTCACAATCCTTTGTAGTCAGTTCGATTGCCATCAAACACGCTCCCTTTGGATCGGCTGAAAAACCAGTCTAGTCGGCCGAACCCATGAGCTGACCCCAGGGTGCCAACCACCCGCGTCTCGCCTACACTCGATATCAGAACAACGGCAAACAAAGGATGTAGAACCACTGTGACCGATGGCCTCACACATCTAGGATCATCGACTTCGTACCGCTACGAAGATCCCAACCCAGCGATGTTGGAGGCCTTTCCCAACCCGAGTCCTGGAACTGACTTCGTGATTCGATTGCTTGCCAATGAGTTCACTAGTCTGTGCCCGATCACCGGCCAACCCGACTACGGCTCACTCGTTATCGACTACATCCCAGATGAGCTCTGCGTTGAGAGCAAAAGTCTCAAGCTCTATCTAGTGAGCTATCGTAATCATGGCTCCTTTCATGAGTCATGTGTCAACACCATCGCCAACGATCTTTTCGCTCTTCTCTCACCTAAATTCCTACGCGTCTTTGGCGATTTCAATCCTCGCGGAGGCATCGCCATAAAGCCGATGGTTGAACGCATCGCCCAGACGACGAACCGGAGTGATGCGCTCGAACTCATCGCAAGTTACCTTCAAGTCGTATAGTCCCACTTGCAGCATGAGACTCTCGACGGACTCTAGGTATCTTCGACATTGACTCCATTTCGGACTCTAACGAG
>DAHXNM010000290.1 GCA_027365375.1 Ferrimicrobium sp.
TTCTACCTCGTAGCCATGATATTTATCATCTTTGATATCGAGATTATTTTTCTCTACCCGTTCGCTGTGGCTGCGGGTGCACTGGGCACCTTTGGGGTGATAGAGATTGCGACTTTTGCTCTGGTTGTGTTCATTGCGTTCGCTTACCTAGTTGCCAACGGCGCTTTGAGCTGGGGTCCAAAGAGAGGGGCCTCTGTTGAGACCCGAGTAGCTCATCGTGTCGATCTTGGAGAGCTCACTGCGTCGATGGTTCGAGGAGGGCGAGACTGATGCCGCTTGAAGATCTGAGTTATAACTTCCTAACTGGAAATGTTGAGAAGTTGGTTCAGTGGGCTCGTAAGGCGAGCGTTTGGCCAGCGACTTTTGGGCTAGCGTGTTGTGCCATTGAGATGATGGCCAGCGGAGCGGCTGACTTCGATCTAGCCCGGTTCGGCATGGAGGTCTTTCGAGCCTCCCCCCGGCAGTCGGATCTCATGATTGTGGCTGGACGCGTCTCTCAAAAAATGGCTCCGGTGCTCCGCCAAGTCTACGATCAGATGATGGAGCCCAAGTGGGTGATCTCGATGGGTGTGTGCGCATCG
Organism: Ferrimicrobium sp.; assembly: GCA_027365375.1. GTDB lineage: Bacteria > Actinomycetota > Acidimicrobiia > Acidimicrobiales > Acidimicrobiaceae > Ferrimicrobium. The sequence continues at coordinate 582 of DAHXNM010000290.1, forward strand.
ACCGGTGGCATGTTCAACAACTATGCGATTGTGCAAGGCGTCGATCAGATCGTTCCGGTTGACATCTATGCACCTGGATGTCCTCCTGGGCCAGAGACACTGATGCACGCGATTCTTACCCTACACCACCAGATTCAGACTGGCGATATTGTACGACGACGAGCCGCCGGAGAGAAGGGAACAACGGTTCGCATGATCGGCGAGCCTGCCACCAGCAAGATACTTGGAGGTGTCCAGGATCTTGTCTGAGGTGATTCTTTTGAAGAGGTCTGATTACCTCTCAACGGTCGAGGCACGCCACCAAGAGGGTTATATCTACTTGGCAGATCTCACCTGTGTCGACTATCTCAACGACCATACGCGGGCCATGGAAGATGGTGTACAGCTGGAGCGATTCGAACTCGTCGTTAACCTGCGATCATTTGCCCCCCCTGCGATCATCCGGCTGCGGGTGCAGATTCCTGAGGGGAACCCGGTGGCTCCATCGATCTTCGCCCTCTATCCTGGCGCCGAGGCTATGGAACGAGAGGTCTATGACCTCTTCGGAGTGCGCTTCGAGAATCATCCTGACCTTACTCGTATTCTCCTGCCCGAGGATTGGGAGGGCCATCCACTCCGCAAAGATTACGGAGTAGGTAGGGTGCCGGTGCAGTTCAAGGAGGTGAAGCGGAACCGATGAGCAACTCTATTTACACAGTCGTTCGCCCCGATGGGGACAATCGGTTCGGGTTAGCGCAGGAGACCTCCGAGGGTCTCCAAGAGCTTGGTGAGCGCTCAGCTACTACTGCTGCTGCACTCGCTAAGGAGTCGGGCGTGACCTTGAGGATCCCCGAGGGAGAGGCAGAGCTCGAGGGTGATTCAGACGATGGTCGGATGATCATCAACATGGGTCCTCAGCATCCGTCGACCCACGGAGTGTTGCGTATCATGCTCGAGATTGAGGGCGAGACCGTTCTCCGCTCTAAGCCAGTCGTTGGCTATTTACACACGGGTATGGAGAAGACCGCCGAAAACCTGACCTATCTTCAGGGGACTACGAACGTCACTCGTATGGACTACCTATCGCCATTGAACAATGAGCTCGTCTTCTGCCTTGCCGCCGAGAGCTTGCTGGGGATAGAGCTGCCAGAGCGCGCTACTTGGATTCGGATGCTCATGTCTGAACTCAACCGTATCGCCTCGCATGTGATGTGGCTGGCCACCAACGGGATGGACCTTGGCTCCACGTCGATGATGATCTTCGGGTTCCGCGATCGAGAGATGGTGCTGTCGTTCTTTGAGAAGGCCTCAGGTCTCCGGATGAACAACAACTACATTCGAGTTGGAGGGGTGGCTGCCGATCTACCAGACGGCTGGGAAGACGACGTGACCGCGATTATCGACACCATTGAGGCGCGTACTAGTGACTACGACGAACTTATAACGGGCCAGCCTATTTTTCGTGAGCGCGTGGTCGGGGTAGGGGTCATGAGCCCCGAAGAAGCTGTTGCTCTGTCCGCTTCGGGCCCGATTCTTCGCGCGTCTGGCGTTCCTTGGGATTTACGCAAAGAGATGCCGTACTTATTTTATGATCAGCTTGATTTCGATGTCATTGTTGGCAGCGTAGGCGACACCTACGACCGTTACGCAGTGCGCCTGTTCGAGATTCGCGAGTCGATCTCTATCGTGCGTCAGATACTAGAGAGGATGCCCAGCGGTCCGTATCGGACGCTGGACCCAAAGGTTACACCTCCTCCTCGCGCACGGATTGATGAGTCCATGGAGGCACTTATTCATCACTTCAAGCTTTTCACTGAAGGCATTCGTATCCCGCCTGGGGAGAGCTATGTCGCAATCGAATCACCCCGTGGTGAACTGGGGTGCTACATGGTCTCAGATGGTTCGGCTAGGCCGTTTCGGATGCATATACGCGGACCATCGTTTGTGAACTTGCAGAGTCTTCCCGTGATGCTGCACGGCGGAATGTTGGCAGATGCCGTGGCGGTTATCTCGTCGGTTGACCCAGTTATGGGAGAGGTGGATCGTTAGGTGGCACGTTTCTCGGATGAAATGTTGAGTCGTGCAGAGGAGTTGGTCGCGCTCTATCCGGACCCTCGTTCTGCTACGATCCCACTCTGCCATCTGGCGCAGGAGCAGGACGGATATGTCACTAATGAGGCGATGGCACATATCGCTGAACTGGTCGGCTCGACCGCTGCAGAGGTTCAAGGCACTGCGTCTTTTTATGACATGCTCAAGTTAGAGCCCGTTGGACGATACGTGATCGGAGTATGTACCAATATCGCCTGTATGCTGCGAGGAGCTTACGAGTTGCTCGAGAATGCAGAAGAGGTACTCGATGTGCCTGTTGGTGCCACGACCCAGGATGGCCTCTTCACCTTGGAGGAGGTCGAGTGTATAGCCCACTGTGACCAAGCGCCGGCTGCACAGGTGAACTATCGTTATTTCGGCCCGCTCGATCGACAGAGCTTTGAGTCGCTGGTCTCCAAGCTCCGTAGTGGAGAGCTTAACGAGGAGGTGCCACCGCATGGAACGCTTATTCGTATTCGCCGAGAGGCGCCTGCGGTGATTCCGATGGAGGAGATCGATCGCAACAGAGCGGGAGAAGCAGAGTGACTGACCGAATTGTTGGAGCCCGCCTGCATTATGAAGACTCACAAACCCTGGAGCGCTTTCTCGCCACGGGCGGAGATCAGGGGCTTCGCAAGGCACTCCTAGAGCTCACCCCTCAAGAGGTAGCCGATCAGGTAACGACCGCCAACCTGTTGGGCCGAGGGGGTGCAGGTTTTGAGGCTGGACGCAAATGGTCGATGCTTCGGAAGGCTCCTCGGCGTTATCTGGTGATTAACGGCGATGAGAGTGAGCCTGCCACCTTTAAGGATCACCTCCTTGTAGAGAACGACCCTCATCAGCTGGTTGAAGGAGCGACGATCGCGGCCTATGCCATAGAGGCGTCGTTTGTCGTGATCTACCTGCGCGGAGAGTTCGCGCTTGGTCTCGAGAGGGTTCAGCAAGCCATCAACGAGGCCTACGCTAGAAACGCGCTCGGACGTTCTATTTTTGGGTCGTCGTTTTCGGTAGATATAGTGCTGCAGCCAGGCGCTGGTGCCTACATCTGCGGTGAGGAGACCTCTCTTATTGAATCCTTGGAGGGTAAGCGAGGTTTCCCTAGGATCAAACCTCCTTATTTTCCAGCGGTGATTGGTCTCTACGGAGAGCCAACCATCGTCAATAATGTCGAGACGGTGTCGAATCTTCCTTGGATCGTGCAACATGGCGGCGAAGCCTTCAAGGAGCTCGGCCAGGGGCGTTCTACTGGTACCCGCCTCTTTGCACTCTCTGGACAGGTGCGCAGACCGGGTCCCTACGAGGTAGAGATGACCAAGATAACCTTCAGAGATCTGATCTTTGACCAAGAGTATGGACAGGGACTCGATCCCGGTCGTGAACTCCTCGCCTTTATACCCGGAGGCGTATCGGCTCCTTGGTTCTTCCCGGAGCACCTTGATATTCCCCTCGGGCAAGACGAGGTTGCCAAGGCTGGTTCTATGTTGGGGTCGGGTTCGGTCATCGTTATGGATGACTCGTCATGCCCAGTTCGGTCGGCTTGGCGGATAGCACGCTTCTTTGCGAGGGAGTCTTGCGGGCAATGCACTCCGTGTCGTGAGGGTGGAGCCTGGATAGACAAGATACTCAGACGCATCGAGGAGGGTGAGGGCAGGGAGTCTGACCTAGATCTCCTCTTGGACCTCTGTGACAACATATCCCCGGGGATCAAGTGGCCACCAGCTCAGACAACGATCTGTGTTTTGGGGCCCTCCATTCCTCCGTCTGTCAACGCAGCCATTCAACATTTTCGTGATGATTTCCTCATTCATATCAAGGAAGGACGGTGCCCTCATGCCTGATGAGTTGGTAGCCGTAACATTTGACGGTCACTCTTTGCAAGCTCGTAAAGGGGTCAAGTTGATCGATGCGCTCGATGACGCTGGAATCAACGTGCCTCGATTCTGTTACCACCCTCGTATGTCTGCAGTAGGCATGTGTCGCATGTGTTTGGTGGAGGTAAAGGGACCGCGTGGAGTATCGCTGCAGCCTTCGTGCTACATCGATGTCGCCGATGGAATGGAGGTCTTCACTGAGTCGGACGCGGTGAAGAAAGCCCAGCATGGAGTTTTGGAATTTCTGCTCGCCAACCATCCACTTGACTGTCCCGTATGTGATAAGGGGGGCGAGTGTCCTCTTCAGGACCAGGCTTTCGCTCATGGTTCCGGCGAGACCCGCTTCGTGGAGGAGAAAAGGCATTACGCTAAGCCGATTCCGATCTCTAGGCTCATAAAGCTCGATCGGGAGCGCTGCATCCAGTGCGATCGATGCACGCGCTTCGCCGATGAAGTGGCAGGGGAGCCACTCATAGATTTCGCTGGTCGGGGTGGAACTCTGCGTATCTCGACGTTTTCGAATGTCGATTTTGACTCATACTTTTCCGGCAACGTCGCACAGATTTGTCCGGTTGGAGCGCTGACCACCACACCCTATAGATTCAAGGCGCGCCCATGGGATCTCATTCAGTCTGCGTCGACCTGCACGCAGTGTGATATGGGTTGCCAGGTGAGTCTGCAGTCGAGCCAAAATGAATTGACACGGATGCTGGGCATCGATTCGGATGCCATTAACCATAGCTGGCTCTGTGATCGCGGCAGGTTCTCGACCAGTGAGGTCAATAACGTGGAGCATCGGGTGACCCGCCCGAGACTAAAGGATCAAGATGGCACGGTAGATGTCTCTTGGACGAAGGCACTTCGAGCAGCAGCATCGACCATTAAAAGGGCGATCGATGAGCGAGGCGCATCAGCTGTCGCTGTGCTTTCTGGCACGTCCCTGACTCTTGAGGACACATACGCTTGGGCTAAGTTAGCTAGCGACGTCGTTCGAACCAATGCTGTTGATGGTGCTGCGGATGTGCGAATTGATGGCTCCTTGCTGCTGGAGAACCCTGCGTCGATCAATGAGGCGCTGGCTGCGCGTCGGCTCGTTTTGTTCAATGTTGATCCAAAAAATGAGCTACCGGTTTTGCATCTTCGCCTGCGCGCTGCCATCCGTGCCGGCCTTCGTGTCGTCGAGGTCAACGCTGTTCCTACCGATCTGACTGCTATCGTCGATCGTTGGATCCCCATTGATCCAGGAAATCTAGGAACCACTATTGATTCGGTTGTTGCCGCGCTAGATGGAGACCTCGATGATGTCGTAGTCATGGCGGGCTGCCGAGATCGAGCTCTTGGCGCCTCCTTGAACACGGCTTTGCTTGGAGAGCTATTGAGCCGCGTTCCACGCGCAAAGGTTCTGAGTGGGATAGCTCATGGTACTAATGCACTGGCGGTAGGGTTTGCTCCGAGTGCACCAAGAGGGATTCGTTCCATCAGTGGGGTTGAGCCGTCCATGAACGCCGATTCGATCGTGGCTGCTGCCCTGCGTGGTGAGATAGCTGTCCTTGTGGCACTCGATAGTGACCTTATGGGGCTTGGACTGACCGAAGATGAGCTTGTGAGCCTAAGCGAACGCACAACCGTGATCGCCTTGAGCTCGTTTGAGTCCGCGACCACGCGTCATGCGACGATCGTGCTCCCGATGAGTGCCTTCGGGGAGCAGCAAGGATCTACGCTCAACATTGAGTGGCGTCATCTTCGTTTGGGGCGTCAGGTTGAGCCCGTTGGCCAGGCGCGATCAGCCTGGATGGTCGCCACCGAACTCGCCTCGATGCTGGGTGACGAGCTTGGTTTTATGACCTTGGCTGATATCACACGAGAGCTTGCACAATCTGGAGGGATACTTTCCGGGCTCGGTTTGCACTACTTCAGCGAGAGGCTCGATGGGCCGCTCTTCCCGCTGTCACGCAAAGAGGAGATTCGGATGCAGCGAGTTCTTGATCCGATGGCGACGCCAGGTGTCGCCTCGATCGAGCGGCAAGGGGCAAATTTTGCTGCTGGCAATGTAGTTGAGCCGAGTGAGTCACCGGGTTTTGCGGTTGGCATGGGTGAGACCCCAAAGTCGCTTCCATCTGCAAAATCGTCTGCAGTGGCGAGGGTGATCGAGCTCGAGCCGCTCTCCGAGGGTGAGCACTGGCTCAGCCTGGTGCCTCGACTGTATGATTCTTCGCCGGAGTTGCTGGCCAATCCATTTCTCAAGCTAGCCATCCGTGAGCCTGTGCTTGTTGTCGCGCCCGCAGTCGCGGAGGAACTTGGGCTGGAAGATGGTGGCCACTGCCGTCTCGTTGGAGCAGGCTCCGCAGAGGTGACGGTTAGGCATGCGAAGGATCAGACGTTATTCTTGGCGTTGCATGGTGTCACACCGGCGACGCAGCAGTTGCTGGGTGACCAATCCTGGGTCAAAGTGAGGGTGGAGAAGAGCAATGGGTAACGATCCGCTACTGTCGGGACACATTACGTGGATTGTCGTGTTGATCGTGGTGATCAAGGTCATCGTCGCCTTCATCGCA
>DAHXNM010000299.1 GCA_027365375.1 Ferrimicrobium sp.
TATTACCAGCTTTTAGCTACCAGTTCCTCGTTGCCAGAGGTGATTGCTTCTCTCTTGGTAGAGATGACAACCACATGGGATAGATAAATCTAGTGTGCCTTAGGCGGAGGGGGTGACGGTTTTGGGGGGGAAATTTGGAAATTTCCAAAATTTCCAAACCGACCAACTCAATACAGTTTCTGCGATACCCTATGTAGCTGCACCTGCTGGCAAATCCTCTGGCTAGTGAGCGACCTAGTCATAGCCTGATTCACGCCCAAGAGGCAGATCTCTGTCTGCGCGGACGCAGCACCCTGATGGATGCATTGGCGCAAACCAACCTGGTGTGCAAACCCCCTACCAGCAAGTAGACAGAATCAGCACTCTAATCAGCAACAACGGCTTTGGAACTTAAGTAGTGCCGTCAACCAGGAGACCACGACTCAGGATGTTACCCGTAGAGTAGAGGTGTGGACTACGGCACGATCCGGCTTGACATCATCGGATTCGTCATCGGGTTAGTTTTAATGGAGTCAGTCTTGGTCGCCGAGAGCTTGCCCAACAATCCTATAAAGGGTCGCCTGAGGGCATTCGTTGTGTCCGCGATGCTTTGGCTGAGTTCATTCCTGCTCATCCTCGCCCCGATTCAAATCCTAACGAACCCCATACAACACTTTGGAACCACGATCTGGATACTGCTGGCAGGATCAGCTCTCTTGGTCTGCCTGACGGCAACACTGCGCTTTTCGCTCGGAATGCTGCACGATAACATGCCCGTCCTTTACGCAAAACTGTCGCTAGCGAGCTGGATTATATGGGGATTCATCGACGTCGTACTAGCGGTAAGAATCTATCCTTACGTCTCCCTCGTCGCTCTAGGCGTCGCTGCCCTCATGACTTTTGGACTCCTGGTTGTGATCGTCAGCCATATCGGCATTGCCAAGCCGAGGATCGTCCTCCGTGCGTCGATGACTGTAGTTGCAGCCTCGCTCATTATTGGACTAGTAGCGGCCTTCATCGGTCATTCGACCACACTTCAGATCGATCTCGGCCCTAATCAACAGCCCACCTTGGTTACTGCAAGTAGCGGGGCTCCAGGGATCCTCAGAATCCACAACCTGAAGGAGGGACTTCTAACCTCGGGTCTCGGACTCTCCGACGGGGTAATACGGCTTAACTTCCACGGCTTTCTTCGAGTTAGCAAACCAAACTTCCACCAACTCGTCACCCTCACAATACACGGACGCTTCGGGACCAGTAGGGCTCAGCAACTCCTCTTTCGAGCCCGTGGCGTACCACAGCCCGGAGGTTCCCTTGCTGTTGTTGCTTCAAAACTCACGCTCCATTCGCAGACACCGGCCGTGAATGCCCAAGGTCATGCCGATGCTGTATTGGCCGACGCAATTTTTGGCACTTTACAATTGCATCACCATACCTACACCTATCTTCTTACCTACGAACCAACCGGTCTTTACATATTGACGGGGACCATCGATCTTTGGCCACAGTCAGCGACCCTTGGGCACGCAGCGCTTGAGTAAAAAGCTGCCGGGCAACCAGCCACAGGATGTAAGCTAAGTAACCGCGATGGTGATCGTAGCTCAGTTGGTAGAGCGCCAGATTGTGGCTCTGGAGGTCAGGGGTTCGAGCCCCCTCGGTCACCCCAGAACAGTGATCGCACCACGAAGTGGTATGATCGTTCAGACCGAGCGCCTCTAGCTCAATGGCAGAGCAACGGACTCTTAATCCGCAGGTTCTGGGTTCGAATCCCAAGGGGCGCACCAGCTAGATGATGGTGTTGGCATTCAAGACTTGTCACTCTGCCCACATTCTGCCCACATTTGCTCTAGACTAGAGGTCGTGAGAGGATATGTACGCAAGCGAGGGAAGGACGTATGGCAGATTGTCGTTGATCTGCCGAAGGATCCGGTGAGCGGCAAACGTCGACAGCGCTACCTGACCGTGCACGGGACCAAGCGTAAGGCAGACGCCGAGTTAACGAGATTGCTTACTGAGGCGAGCAACGCCAAAGCACGGGTTTCCACCTCTTCGATGGATCATGCCATCAGAGAGTGGATCGAGCTCGTAGGTCCAAACCTCTCCCCCACCACCGTCCGAGGCTATATGGGTTGGATCAACTCAGAGATCATCCCAAAGCTTGGAGTGCTCCAGTTGGCCGACGTGAGCGCTGCTCATTTGGATCATCTCTATCGGGATCTCACGGCTAGGGGGTGTGCGCCAGCCTCGGTCGGCCAAGTCCACGCTATTGTCAGGCGGTTCTTTAACCAAGCGATGAAGTGGGAATGGGCAAGTTCCAATCCTGCTCTGCTGGCTTCGCCACCAAAGGTCCCGGCGGCACAAATCGTTACCCCGAGCATCGACCAGCTCCAGACGATCCTCGAGGGAGCCAGAGCCGTCCATCCCCAATGGGAGGCATACTTTACTCTCGCAGCCCTGACTGGTATGCGCAGAGGGGAGTTGTGTGCGCTCCACTGGGATGATTGCCTCGACACCGGCCTAAGCGTGACCAAGTCGTTGATCTATACCCCAGCCGGAGGCACCAGGGAGGCTCCAACCAAGACCCACCAGGGTCGAAACGTCGCGCTCGATGCCATTGCCAAAGCGGTCATCGAAGAGCAGAAGGACCGCCTTCGACATGCAAGCTCAAGTCTCGGGCTGTCAACAGTGGAGAATCCCTACCTGTTCTACGGTGATCCCGACGGATCGACCCCTGTG
>DAHXNM010000301.1 GCA_027365375.1 Ferrimicrobium sp.
ACTACTACAGCGTGCAGATGGATTTAATTGGCTCACTAAACAGGAAGAAGGCAGGAATGCAGCTTAATACGACATCTATAGGACGCGCAGCCTTACACGGTATGCGCCTATCCCTCCCCGCCCTGAAGGACGGGGTTTCCCTGCGCGTCTGATGAGTACAGGAATTGAGTGGACGGACGAGACCTGGAACCCACTCGTTGGGTGCAAGGCTGTATCGCCAGGGTGCGACAACTGCTATGCGGCGCGCGAGGCGAGTGGACGGCTCTCGGGTCATCCGCTCTATGCAGGACTGGCGGTTGACGGAGCGTTCTGCGGCGAGGTGCGGCTGGTACCCGAACGCCTCGACCAGCCCCTCCGTTGGAAGCGCAATCGCCGGATCTTCGTTAACTCCATGAGCGATCTTTTCCACCCTGACGTTCCGGATGAATTCATAGCCCAGGCGTTCGCGGTCATGGCGTTGGCTGATCGTCACACATTCCAGGTACTCACCAAGAGGCCCCAGCGTATGGCGAGCCTCTTGAGCTCAAGCGCGTTTGTGGATCTTGTGACCGAGGCTGTTCGTGAGCGGGATTCTTCATTCGAGGGCAAGCTGCCGTGGCCGTTGCCCTGTCTCTGGGTGGGAACATCTATTGAGTCCAACCGCTATATTTGGCGCGCCGATCATCTACGTAAGACTCCGGCAGCAGTTCGGTTTCTCTCATGCGAACCCCTACTCGGCCCCCTACCCGATCTCGACCTTACAGGGATCGATTGGGTGATCGTTGGTGGCGAATCAGGGCCGAAAGCTCGACCCATGCACCCAGACTGGGTTAGAGGCTTGCGCGATCGCTGTGTCGAGGCGGGGGTGGCATTCTTATTCAAACAATGGGGCGAGTGGGCACCTGGCCGAGGCAACACAAGCAGCTCAACACTCACGGGGAACTTGCGAGTAACTACACCCTGGATCTACCTTGATCACGAAGGAGCCACTCGAAGCACCAACGAGCTCCACACATTCCGGATTCCGGAAGGCTGGGCCGAGATGGCTCGGGTTGGCAAACGTGGTGCGAGTCGTGAACTCGATGAACAGGTGTGGGACCAGTACCCTTGATCGAACGGGAGTGCAAACCCTCGGCTGGGATGTTGCGAGCGGCATTGGCATCCCGCTCAGGACGTGGTAGCAATCCGGCGGGGTTTGGTATGTAGATAGTCGTTGCCCAATGTGCGTACATGCTGGTAATCCTGACTGCTAAAGACCGTCATCCATGGCTTTCGCATGCCGGTAACGACCGCGACCGCGGGACGAGGTAGACCCCGCCGCCGCAGTTCCTCCGCGTCAGAGTTTTCCAAGATGCAGAACAGTCGAAATTGCTCGCGCTTTGCGCCTTGTGAACGAATCTCGTAGTACCCGCTCATATCTCCGTGCATTGCTTCCCACTGCCCACCGCCTGAAAACTGCGGCGGTGGAGCTTCGGCCACTGCGTCGAGTATGGCCATCAACCGTGCACGAACATTCACAGGGCAATCGTCGAGGAAATCGTCAGCAGGAACGTTGCCAGCGATGTCACGGTAGAAGACGATATCCCATGGCATTAGAGTTTTCGCACTACAGTCTCGAAGCAATCATTCAAGCGATTGCGTTATGATGGATCTCCTGCCCTGTCGGTACAGGTTGCTCCCTGGCGATCACCAAACTAGCACCAAGAGCGCTAGCAATCGCAGCTATAGTCTTCAGTTCGGGATTCACTTCAGCAGTAAAGAGTCGGCGTACAGTCGACGGGTTCTTGCCGATGAGACGGGCCAGCTCTGCCTTTGATATACCTGCATCTTCCCTAAGGGAATCGAGCTGGCGCATTATGGCATCGACCTGGCAGATCTCAGCGCGAGCCTGTCGATACTGCTCATCGAAGGCGACATCTTGCAGTTCACGTGTGCGCCGCCGCTGGTAATGGCTGGTGTCAAGCACCGGCGTCTTCTGATGGGTGACGGTCATAGCGATCCCTATCTCACTTTGGACAAGTTTAAGTGTAGCACCTATGCTACACTGCTCGGTCTTCGAATCGTTAGGTTTATTAGTTGTCGCTAGGAGCAGACGCGCAAGTCGAGCACACGGTTTGCCAGCGTGGTCCTTCTCGCAAGACTACATCAACGGTCGCGCCACAGACTTCGCAGGTAATCGCGGCTTGGCGTTCTGCCTTGGCGACTACATCTTTCATCTGACGCACCACATCCTCACTGGCAGCATCGGATGGCGCAAAGTAATACCGCAGACTCCCGTACTTTTCCTTCACCTGACGGACGACATAGGCAGGATCTAGCTGGGCTAGTCGGCGATCCACCTCGACGACGATCTCGTACCAGCCGCGCTCGCACCAGATGTTTCTTCCCCAGCCATCGGGGATACGGTGTAGGACAGCCTCGAGGCCAGCGGCGAACTCACCCACATCGTCGGGTATCTGCAAGGAGTTGATTTCCTGCGCGTACGCTTCTCCGATTGAAACCTCGATGTCCATGTGCAACCTCTTCTAACCTACGTACCATTCTACCAAACTCAGAGGTACGCGATAGCGGCGCGAACCACGGTCACAATTCATTGCAGTCCCATGCGGGGGTATCGCTTTCTAGTTCAAGTCGCGAACACGCATGTAGGGCCGTTTGCGAAACTACCCCAATTCGTTTGCGAAACTCAGACAGCAAATTGTCTCGGTCATATACCAACAGATTGCGGGAATACCACACGTCGAGATCCGTGCGGGAGACTGCCCGCTAGAGCGCTCCCTACTGCGACTGGGCACTTCTATCCGTCCAGGTTGCCCGGTGTCTCTTGGGCAAATTGACGAATATCTCTTTGTTGGGTCTGACGGAAATATAAGCGACTGCGCACCAGCCTTCGGCAAGCTCTGAGGCGGTTACGTGAGGTCATACGACAGGCGTCAGCACCCTTTGCCCTCCGAGTCCTGGATCCGAACCGTATTGCCAGCTAGAAGACACGATCCGGATGCCTGGAGACTGTCACGTCTGGAATCTGTGACAGCCGTGGGCAAGATTCCCCCTGGCCACTCGGCGGCTAGCCACCCCGGTGTTGCCTAGCGAGCCAAACCAGTTTTGGCACAACCGTAATAGCAACCAAGGCGAGTAACAACAGTCCATCGATAACTGTGGCGCTGGGCGTAAGTCGCCGTGTGGCAAGTTGATCGACAAGCACAGCACCAAGCACCAGCGCACCAGCGAGTAGAAGTGCCTTCGACACTTGCCCGACTCGCTCCATAGTCGGCGACGTCACGAAGCCGCTAATCGCTGGGGCCTCAGTACGTCTCTGAGTGGAAGGAAGTAGCAAGAATCTCACTGCTGGTTTAGCCTTGGCCGGATCG
>DAHXNM010000329.1 GCA_027365375.1 Ferrimicrobium sp.
TCTTGAAGACAACTGACGGCGGACAAGTCTTTACTACAGCGGCGCATGCGAGCGTGAACCTTACGGGACTGTCGGTGGCGGAGACTGCATCGACAACCGTAGCCGCCTGGGGTAGCCACAGCATCCTGGTTAGCCACAACAGCGGATCGAAATGGTCAACCTCCATACTTCCACATACTATTCAACAGGTCGACTTTGCTACCTCATCGATAGGATTTGCCATAACCGGTCCTCCAGGAAGCCCACCAGCTGGATACGCAGCATCCCCAGCCTGGGTACTATGGCGCACAACAGATGGAGGCGCTCACTGGATCCAAGTTCCAACATCAAGTCCACCAGCATCAATCTCCTTTGGTGCTGCGAGTGTAGGTTGGATGAGCACTGCGAACGGTGACATCTCTCGGACAGTAAATTCAGGCCAGACCTGGAACCTCGTGACGCAGATTCCAACAAGTAATGGCGAATCGGCATCACTAAAGCCGTTTATCTCTCTTCATGCGGCCTCAGCACAGACATGCTGGGCGCTTGTAGTAGGTGGTAGTCAGATGAGCCAAACATCTTACTCAGTATTCCGAACAACCAATGGAACGAACTGGAGTCCAGTACTTGCACTGAGCACCGCTGGTGCGGGCCCCGCCCCTGGCAACCCGGGAAAGGTGCCCGAGGGCCCAGGTTCCTCACCTGGGCCTATGGCCGTCCTGGGAGGGTCGAATAGTGCAGTGCTAGCGGGTGAGTGCAGAGCATGTGGTTTCGGTTCGACATCAGTTAGTTCGACTCAAAACGCCGGGGCCAGCTGGAATAACTTCCCCACTATTCAAAATGGAGGCGCATCTATCAGCATGTCCTTTGTCTCTCCGAGCGAAGGGTGGCTGCTCGATACCTCGGGGGCGGACATTTTTACTCTTCTTCAGACCCTCGATGGAGGGAGTACATGGAAGGAGGTCTACCCAATGGCGCATCCTCATCCAGTCAATAGCGTGTCATTCGTCAATGCGCAAGTTGGTTACGGAGTCGGTGTACCTGGCGATGCCAACGCTTTCCTAAAAACCGACAATGGTGGCCGTACCTGGAGCAAGATTGGTCACGTGCCTACTACTGCCAACGACTTCGTTACCGCGCAATTAGTTTTTCTCACCGAACAGCACGGATATTTAGTTTACAACAGTCCTTTCACTAAGAGCTGGATCTACGAAACCAATGATGGGGGCACGTCGTGGACATTGTTAAAGAATCTGAATGGGGCTAACATGCTCCTAATATTTGCAGGCGCCCAGGATGGCGTAGCTTTCAGCCAGACACAGCACTGGGCCACCACCAACGGCGGCAAAAGCTGGTTCCAAGTGCAACTCAAGTCACCGTGGCTCCCGTGGCTCCCTACCTCGGACCCTGCAGTGGCTGGGCTGTATCTCGCCGGACTAGCTCATCTAACTATGGCAAAAACACTAACCGACATCATTCACTCTCAAAACAGACAATATGCTCAGATTAGCTTTGCAGGTTCCCAAGTGGCTTGGTTCCAGAACCAAAGCCACACTGGCTTTCTCCTCACTGCAGATGGGGGTGCTAAATGGAGCAACATACATGGTGTTAGCAACGTTGACTTTGTCAGCAACTTTGACTTTGTCAACGGAGAGGATGGATGGGCGTTGTCGGGCGGTTTGCTACGGACCACCGACGGAGGCATAACGTGGACGTACGCCTCGCATCCGACTCCTTGAGAACTGTGATCGCAGGGGGTTGCTGGCGCGTGAGTACCAGCATTATTCGCCCACCCCAGCTAGATAGGTTGTGGTCCAAAGTGTGAGTAACTACAAGGGGGCGTCTACGTCTTTAAGCGGTTCAATGACTCCCGAACGCCAAGAAGGGAGTAGGTCTAGCGATGATGGGGTTATGGGATGGAGGAATCCCTCCGGGCGATCTTCGCTGACGACCTTCGAATCAACGAAATGCTCGATCGCTGGTGTCAGCGAGCCTCGCGTTCGAGACTACCGAGTTTCATCCGACTGCCAAAGACCATCCGAACGCAAAAGAGAAGGTATCCTCGCCCCATCAGACTTAGGGTATCCAACAGGAGGGTCGAGGGACTCAACGCATGAGCCCGCTCAATCATTGCCAGTCCCACGGTCTTCACTCCGCAAAGGCTACCCTCGTCATGGTGATGCTAGCTTGTGGATCGCCTCAAGTGAAGCTACTCTAGGCTGGAACGAGTTGATGCGCATAGGTGTCAAGGGAGCTGAAACTGCGACTACTCGCAAGAGCTTCACTGTTGAGACCTTACGATTATTATCGATACCGATCCCACTTCACGACACCCTATACAAACAATAGAATCTTCTCCAGGGCCAGAGGTAGCTCGCCAAGCATTGGTGCTCGTCGAGATCAAGGTTGAGGGGGGCGGACCGCTCAGCACACACCGGCCCTTTCGGCTCTATTGAACCAATTGGGGCATCAGGCCTACCTGGAGTCCACTGTATGACCGAGGTGGCCATTGACGACCGAAACCTAGTCTGCTATCATCCTGGTACAATCATTTCGCGCCCCAACCAACAGGAAGGCTGCGTCTATAATTCTGAGATTTAATCGATTACCTGGCAAAATCATGGCATCGCTCTTGGCTGCCTTCGTTCTCGCATCGTGCGGGAGTTCACCTGCTGCGAGTCCAAGCTCGAAGTCGACTACCACGGCAACATCTAAGTCAGGTTCAAAGTCCCGAGCACCCACAGTTACTGAAGTACGTCGCGCCTCCTCCTGCTTCCCGTCGTCGCTCCATAGCAACATCGTGAATCAGGGTGCTGCCGGAGGCACCGACACGCTCGTGATTTCTCTGCGGAATGTCAGCCATCGTACGTGCAAACTCGCGGGCTATCCGGACGTACAAATGCTACGAGGATCGCGACACATCCCCATTACTCTTGTTCGGTCAACTAACCCACCTGGATCGGTGAGCAGGTTGAGGGTTGCTCCTGTTGTCGTGTCCAGGAACGCCCACACATTCCTTCTGCTCTCCTACGGAAACGTAAGCGGTACGGGAGGCAACAGGGGTTGTGTGTTCATGAACTCCCTGGAGATTGGCGTACCTGGTCATCGAGGGTGGGTGCCGATTTGGAAAGGGGTGGAGGCGCCAATCTGCGACCAGGGCGTCTTCGTTTCGCCGTTCACCGCAAGAGATCCACTGCCGAATACGCGCTGAGGCGTTCTGAATCGTGCGCACGAACGCGACCAGCAAGCGCGCGAGTGTCGCTCCGCGGTCGGATCGGATGACCACGTTCTTGACTACGTAAAGTTCTCACACACTTGGCCTTGGCGAAATGGCGGTGACTCTGACGGGGGCCGAAGGGCCGTCCCAGCAGGGCCACCGCCTCGTCATGAACCCTGGAAGTTGATTCTTTGGGATTCACTTGCTCGATTCAAGGTGAGTTCACACATGAGTTCCCATTCCGACTGGTGTCGATGAACTTTGGTGGTTCGGATCTCTAGCACTGGTAAGCGCGAACATTGGTCGACCGCAGTTCATGGACCTGACTTCGGTGGAATCGCGTGCATTCAGGATTGCCGTCACCCGTCCGAATGGGGCGGGTACAGTTTCAAGAGCAGCAATTTGTTCGTGAAAGGCCGCGCCGTGTTTGCCCTGATTGTCCGCTTTACCGTGTAGGGTGGCGGGAGGGATCTTCCCCCTCCCGCTCCCGTCAAACCGGACGTGAACCTCTCGATTCATCCGGCTTCCTGCTCGCAGCTGCTCTGTGTTGGCTCATCTCCATTGCTGAATTGGCTAGTCCACCACAGCCCGTTCGCCTGGGGCCCTTGCTCCAGTCTCATTACAAGACCTTCTTCACTATTGCACCCCAGTCCGCCCCAGTGCGTAGCATCCGGTACTCTCGCCTTCGCCTTTCTAGCCTCGGCGTACTCCCGTTCCCCCCGTTTCCAAAGGGACAACTACACGACTGGTTCCTGAGTTCAATATGAAAGCCTGTACTACGCTCATGCCACCTATACACCGGACGCCGCCTGGCCAGAACGAGAAACCCCGTCAGACTTATCCCGGGCAGTGGAACAACCCCGGTTCTGATGTCATCAGAAGCTTTTCGATGCGTCATCGGATGGTTCGCTTTCGCTCATCTTCGTAGTACATACCTGACGGAGGTACCTCCGCCTTTTAACACAACGCTCACCACCCTGGCTCTTTACCAACGCAGCTTGTGCCGGTTTGATATCCCTTTCTCGTAAGTTGATATCGGAGGGCCAGGGAGCTAAAGCTCCTTCCTCCATCTTTCATATCGCACTGCTTGGCCAGCGACCTAGAAGGTCGACTTATGGTTAGCATTCACAGCACACGCTCCCCGACCACCTCGAAGCCTTCGGCGCGCTGGATTACCACTCCAAAGAGGACCTACAACGGTGGGCAATCGATCGCCGGGTCGACGAGTTTTTCAACAAGCGACCCGAGGAATGGGACAAAACTTTGGTAGAAAGACTCAAGATTAGGCCTAATCAACTATCCAGCGACTGGGGGGCTGTGCTTGAGGCTTTTGCGCGACGAAATGCAGTTGTCCACGCCGGCAGCCAGGTTGACCAAAAATATCTCACCCGTCTTCCGGATGGCCTAGAAAAACCAAGTCTTGGTACTCCAATCGTGTGTGATGAAAAGTATCTCATTGAAATATTGGATCTAATAGGACAACTCGGAACGTCGCTCGCGATTGCTTGGGTGGCCCACTTCCTGCCAGGAAGTCCCAATGTTGCGGAGTTGGCCGTTCAGCCCGTAGTGCGGGATTTATAGGAAAACCGATGGCAGGATGCCAAGGCTATTGCCGAAATTGCACTCAAAGATTGTGGACCGGATCATAACAATGACGAGCTTCGTATTAATCTGTGGATGGCGGGTCAGGAACTCTGAAACTACTCACGATACGGAGGCACTGGAGATCATAGATTGCCATGCGACCTCTCTACATCAACGGAGGGAGATCGTTCGGTAGTTGTGCTATTGGAACGGGACTGTTAACTACAACCGGGTGCAGGCTATCAAGATGTTTCGTCATCCAAGCAGCCAGAGCAGCATGTTGATTATGGATACCCTTTTGTGCGTACTGGTCTCCGGCAATCTTATTTCTCAACTCTGTGGTTGTAAGCGAATCGCGGAGAAGATGGACGGCTCCCGGAGAGATAAAGCTCTGTGTCGCAGTTTCACCATTAGGCAACGACAGCGGTGGTGAACCCGCTGCCAAGTACCCGTGGTAGTTTTTCTGCGCCACTTGGAGCGCAGTGGAATACGGAACCATTTGATTAGTCGCCGCCGCGTACCGCAAGAGCATCACATAAAGCGTTGCACTAGCAACGGCCTGTAATGAATAGGATCTTGAAGACTGTTCGATTGACTTGACGACAGTCGTCTCAATCGTCGACACGCTCATCGATGGCGATGTCCTGAGCTCTTGACCAAAACGACTAACCAGAGCGCTCATTTCGAAGCCACGCATCATTTGACCGACACCTAATGCAGAATCCGTATATTTCCCGTCGCGGACGGTAATACCTCGGGCTGTCATTTGGGCGACATCGGCAGATAGTGATGGCAACTTCGCCTCAGCCCACCGGACTACAGCACCGGCCTCACCAAGCGGAACCGAAGAGGCTGGCTGCGTTGGCGAGACGTCGCTCGATGCACGGTGACTATGAATAACTGCTTGTGGTCGAACCGTGCCGTCGGTAAATCCGACGTAGGTGGCCAGTGCGCCCGCGCTTACGCAGGTTCCTATTGCCAGGATAACTACTCGCGAGCGTAACCGATGTGAATCACGATCTGAGTTCTTGCTCATTTGTCACTTCCAGAAGGTAATGCTGGTTACTTAGATATTGCAATTGACCTCAATGTTATTAACTTCCGATAACCCAATAGACCCCATCACCTGCACCGCCGACCCGATAGGGGCCACGACATTGCGCTAGGAGGGTCCATGCCTCAGGGATGAGTAGACAGTGTTGGGGGCGACGTAGTTCGTCGCACGCGCCATGGCGTTCTTCCAT
>DAHXNM010000331.1 GCA_027365375.1 Ferrimicrobium sp.
CTGGGACTAGCGGGCTAAATAAGAGGCCAATCCCGACGATAGCAAGCAGATAGCGATATCTGTCCAAAGAGTCAGGGTTGCGAACAAGGATGATGGTGACGACGTAGGCAGCCATAGATACCAACGTCCACAGTGCCTGCAGGTGGCCCTCTTGGTTATCGAGCACTCCAATCATTACAAAGCCAAGACCGTTCAACAGCGCCGCTATCGGCAACAGAATCGCATCAGCGTTGGCAGCGACATAGCGGTTCGTGATATGAGCACCGATCGGCGCAACTACGACAATGGCGAGCCAGGGATTAAATAGCGCGATATGCCCGTTAGGGTGCAACCCAAAAAAGCCGAGCACCCATGCGAAGACGGTGATGATGTCGGAGACGATCACTAATTCGAGTTCTCGTCGACGTCGCTCGTACCCGCGAGTTCGGATCCTCACCTGCTCAGTTGTTTTCACGCTTTAGACTATAGCCTGCCGGCCACATCCATGTGAGGAGTGAGATGCAGCAATCGTATGAAGTGCCCTACGAGCCCGACGCAGGCGATCGAGCATTACCACGGTATTTCAACAGGGAACTATCTTGGCTCGAGTTTGGTTCAAGGGTGCTTGAGCTTGCGGGGGACGATAGCCTCGGCATCATGGCACGGGCGAAGTTCTTTGCTATTTTTGGTGCTGGGCTCGACGAGTTTTTTCAAGTTCGTGTCGCTGGTCTCAAAGATCAACTGCTCTCTTCGTTTACGATACGTTCGACCGACGGCCTTACCGCCCGAGAACAGCTGAAGGCTATTCGAGGTCGACTGGTGTCGCTGATTGAGCAGGCCGAGCAGAGCTACCAACATCAACTGATGCCTCGGCTGGCTCAGTTGGGTGTGCGAATCGAACGAGTCGACTCCCTGCCCGGTTCCACCAGGGCAAGGCTGCGCAGAGCCTTCGAAGCGGAACTGTATCCGGTGTTGACCCCTCTATCGGTTGACCCCTCCCATCCCTTCCCGTACATCTCGAATCTCTCCCTAAACTTGGCCGTAGCGGTGCGCGAGCCCTCGGACCATGAGGAGAAGTTTGCCCGCATCAAGGTGCCATCAAACTTTCCGAGACTGTATCCGATCGGTGGTGGGTCATTTGTACTGATCGAGGATCTCATTCAAAGCTTCGTCGACCTTCTCTTCCCAGGGATGGAGATTGGCGAGTCCGCGTTGTTCCGGGTGACGCGTAACACTGATCTGGTACTAGAAGAGGGAGAGGCTGACGACCTGTTAGCGCTAGTGGAGACCGAGCTTCGCCGGCGCCGGTTTGGGCGTGCAGTGCGTCTTGAGATGGCAGCGGAGTCCTCTGCTGCCATACAAGCACTTCTAATGGACGAATTGGAACTTCATCGCGATGACGTCTACTCCACCAGTCTTCCGTTGGATATGCGATGTTTTTTTGAGATCTATGACCTAGGACTCGAAGGGGAGCGTGGCCCAAGGGCGGCAGGACATACTCCGGCTCCATTCTGTCATGCCGACGGTGAGACGGCGGATATATTCACTGCCCTAAAGGGTCGCGATGTGCTAGTTCACCATCCATATGATAGTTTCTCGTCTACGGTTGAGGCCTTTGTGGCGGCGGCTGCTAGAGATCCGGACGTGCTGGCCATCAAGCAGACCTTGTACCGTACCTCCGGTGATTCGGCGATTGTTGGATCACTGATCGACGCAGCCGAGAGTGGTAAGCAGGTCGTGGTGATTGTAGAGGTCAAGGCTCGGTTCGATGAATTAGCTAACATTGGCTGGGCGCGCAAGCTTGAGGACGCCGGCGTCCACGTGGTGTATGGGGTTGTTGGACTTAAAACCCACTGTAAGGCGATCATGGTGATTCGGCGCGAAAGTGGCGGCTTGGTGCGCTATTGCCACCTAGGTACAGGCAATTACAACGCCAAGACGGCAAAGAGCTATGAGGATCTTGGCCTCTTCACGGTCGACCCCGAGATAGGTCACGACCTTGGGGAGGTGTTTAACTATCTCACTGGCTTCTCTCGTCCATCTCACCTCGGAAAGCTCATCCTTGCGCCCACGGATCTCCGAGTTCGTATTACCGAGTTGATCGAACGCGAGACAGCTCGTGGACACGATGGCTCTATTAGCTTCAAGGTCAATGGGCTGGTTGATCCGGCGATAATAGAGGCTCTATACCGGGCATCACAAGCTGGAGTGGAGGTTCGTGGACTTGTTCGCGGAATCTGCGCCCTTCGACCAGGTGTTCCTGGCTTATCTGAACGAATCGTGATTCGTTCCATCGTTGGCGAGTTTCTCGAACATTCAAGGGTGTTTGTCTTTGGCGATCTAGACGATGTTCGCTCGGAGGTACTGGTTGGCTCCAGTGACTTGATGCAGCGCAATCTAGATCGCCGTGTCGAGTTGCTGTTCCCGCTACAGGATTCGGCGCTACGTAGACGTGTTATCTTGATGTTGGCGCTTGAGTGGCAGGATGATACAAATGCTTGGACGCTAGATGGAGAGGGGCGGTGGAGCCGTCTAACACCAGCTCGAGGCATCTCCTCACAGCTCATCCTCAACGGAGATACAGTTGAGGAGTCGTTGATCCATGGCTAGTGAACGCGAGCTCAAGAGACAACCACCCGACCTTGCCACCGCGCGCGAGATGACTACGATGATCGTCGAACTCTGCCAAGGGGACGGTGGCGGTCCAGATGTCACCAGCTTGACCTCTCGTTATCTCGATACCGGAGACGAGCTTCTTGGCCGTAGTGGAGTCGGCCTTCGTGCACGAGGTGACCTGTCCTACCAGGAGGCGCGTTGGACGATAAAGATTGGTGCGATACCGGACGCTCGCGGGGTTGCCGAGGCGACCGAGATCGAGATCGATGGGTTGTGGAGGGAGATTCCAGCCATCTTTGCAATGGGGCTCCACGCTGCTGGCGTATCCGCAGACTTCAAAGAGATCGCTCGTTTGACAACTGTGCGTGAACGCTGGATTCGGAGTTATTCAGGTGCTCGGGTTGAGATATGCATGGATTCAGTTAGCGTCGAATACCCATCAGAGTTCTCCTTTTTCGAGATCGAGGTGGAGGCTCCTGAACGTTCGGTACTTGACCGGCTGCTCGACGTCATCGAGGATCGTTTCCCGGATGTGCCGCCAAGTCCGGGTTCCAAACTTGCGATGGCCTTCTCTGGAGGGGAGTCGACTCAAACGGAAGCTAAGCAGCATGCGACTGGGTTGGCCCTGGGACGGCTAGGAGTGGATTTGGCACGTCTCCTCGTTGCTGCGGTCCCACTGCCTGCGCCTTGGTTAGCCGTCGCGCCGGAGCGTCTAACGTGACTTCGTTGATGGTGTCCAGCGGTGTGGTAGTTGCAGCAATGGACCTTGGTTCTAACTCCTTCCACCTCGCCGTATTTCGAGTTCGTTCCGACTTGGGGCTTGAGCCGATCGCGAAGGAACGCGAGATGCTGCGTCTTGGAGAGCGTGTCTACCGAGATGGGGTCTTCAATGATGAGGCGATCCAGGAGGCGGTCGCTACGGTCGCTCGCTTTGTAGCCATCAGTCAGAGTTTTGGTGCTGAGGTAGTGGTTGCTAAGGCTACTGCATCCTTCCGTGATGCCGAGAATGCGCAGGAGTTGATCGACGCGATTTACGGCCATACAGGCGTGAAGGTTCAGGTTATCAGCGGCCATGAGGAGGCATCACTTGTCTTTGACGCGATACGTGCTGCATGTCATCTCGGATCCCGGCCGGTGTTTGGCGCAGACCTCGGTGGTGGCAGTCTTGAGCTGATGCTAGGTGATCAACGCCAGCTCATTGCGGGCAGGAGCTTGCGACTGGGTGTCGGCCGACTCCGAGCAAAGTTTGGCGAAGACAACGCGCCCGCTCTCGATAGTTACGTCAGTCACGAGCTTCAAGAGCCATTGGCGACAATGGTGAACTACCATCCGACTCGGCTAATTCTCACGAGTGGCACGATGAATGCGATCGGCCGATTTGCACTCTCGATAGATAACAGCCATGACGGACTCGATGATGGACTGCTAGCGCGGACTGTGAGTCGACCGGCGTTGGAAGAGGCTGTTTCGGTCATACGTGCAACACCTGTTGACAGACGGAACTCTCTGAAGGGGATCGATGCGCGTCGAGCGCCAACGGTAGGATTTGGCGCGGTAATCCTCGGTCGTCTCCTCGATGCGATCGCGGTTGATGAGGTCTGGTTATGCGCCTGGGCGCTTCGTGAAGGGATCGTGCTTCATGAGGCCGAGAGCCAAGAACACTTTGCGTTCTCAATCAATCGCTCGGATCTTAGAGCGGACTCGGTGCGCGAACTCATGCTCCGCTACCGCGTCGATATTGCTCACGCAAATTTTGTCACACGCTCGGCCCTTCAGATCTTTGACGCATTGGTCAGTATGCATGGCCTCAGCGCTGAGGCTCGCGAGCGTCTTGAGGTTGCCGCTCAACTTCACGATATCGGGGCGTTTATAAGCCGCAGCGAGCACGACCGCCATGGACAGTATCTAGTGAACGCCTCCCCACCTCGCGGCTTTACTCGTCGCGATATAGGTGTAGTGGGAGCGATCATTGGTGCCCATACCAAAGGCGAAGTGATTGTACCAGCTGATCTAGGTGTGGATGACGGCTATGAGATTCAGGTGGGAGCAGCGCTCGTGCGTCTCGCCGATGCCCTCGATCGATCGCACCAACAGCTGATTCAGGGGCTGGAGTGCACCACGAGTGGTGCTGTTATTCATCTAAGCCTCCAGGCGAGCAGCGATCTCAGTGCTGAGATGTACGCTCTGAGAAGGAAGCGTCGGCTTGTCGAGTCGATCCTGGCCTGCCAGCTGCACATCACCATCTCTGACACCCAGGCTTAATCGATAACGTCTAGGATGGGTGTGACAATGTATCGGAGGATGTCGTGCCGTATCCGGTGACAGGAGTTTCGCCTAAACAAATTCCAGAGTGGGATGCTCTCACACAGCACGCCAAGGAGATCAAGCAGACTGATTTACGGCGTCTGTTTGCAGAGGATGCTCGGCGTCTCGACTGGAGTTCGATCGAGGTAGGACCCTTCCACCTGGATCTATCCAAGAATCTTATTCGCAAGGAGACGCTGGAACTTCTCGTAGAGCTAGCAAGCGCGCGATACCTTCCAGATGCGATCGTTGCCATGCTAACCGGAGAGCATATAAATGTCTCCGAGGATCGTGCAGTTCTTCACACCGCTTTACGTCGTGGCGCAACCCTCTCTGGGCCGGTTGACGGAATAGATGTCGGCCATGAGGTTGAGGGTGTCCTGGGGAGGATGGAGCGTCTGAGCCGTGCCATTCGTTCGAATGAACGAAGAGGGTGCACTGGCAAACCATTTTCAGCGGTTGTCAACATCGGTATAGGAGGTTCCGACCTAGGTCCAGAGATGGTAACGAGGGCGCTCTACGATTTCAGTGACAAGGCACGACGAATGCACTTTGTCTCAAATATCGACCCGACCGCGATCGGCGATATCTTTGAGGTGTGTGATCCAGAGACGACACTGTTCGTTGTGGTATCGAAGACCTTTGGTACCCTTGAGACCCTGACCAATGCCAAAGCTGCGCGTCAATGGATTCTCCAATCCTTGGGCGACAACACTGACGCGATTGAAAAGCACTTTGTTGCTGTATCTACCAATGAAAAACTGGTATCTGATTTTGGAATCGACCCTGACAACATGTTCGGGTTCTGGGATTTCGTTGGCGGCCGCTACTCGGTCGATTCCGCCGTCGGACTCGCCATTATGCTAGCTATTGGACCTGAGCGCTTCCGGTCGTTTCTTGCCGGCTTTGCCGCTATCGATGCCCATCTAAGAGAGACACCATTGATGGAGAACGGGCCGGTACTGCTCGGGTTACTCTCAGTATGGTATCGAAACTTCTTCGGCACTCAATCACAAGCAGTTCTTCCTTACAGCGAACGGTTAGCAAGATTCCCAGCTTACCTACAGCAACTCACGATGGAATCCAACGGAAAGTCGGTTGGAGTGGATGGATCGACGGTTGACTACGGCACCGGAGCGGTCTATTGGGGCGAGCCCGGAACCGACGGCCAACACGCTTTTTATCAGCTGCTACATCAAGGAACCATCCTCATACCAGCGGACTTTGTCCTCTTCGCTGAACCCCTCGGTGGGCCCGATGCGCAACAAGACCTTCTTTTTGCCAGCGGACTTGCACAGACACGAGCGCTTGCATTTGGTCGAGATGACGCTGAACTTGAGGCTCTAGGCGTACCGGCACACTTGCGCCCAGCGCGCCGGATGCCAGGCAATCGACCTACCACAACTATTCTGGCACGGCGTTTAACCCCTGAGGTTCTTGGTGGCCTGATCGCGCTCTATGAGCACAGCGTCTTTACCCAGGGAGTGGTCTGGGGTATCGATTCTTTTGATCAATGGGGTGTTGAGCTTGGCAAGGAGCTCGCCTCCGAGCTAGTACCGACGTTAACATCTGCAGCCGCTCCCCAACTGGGGGGGTTCGATGCGTCCACTGCTGATCTTGTCTCCCGCTATCGACATATGAGAGGACGACCATCATGACCGATCAGAAGCAGGACTTTGGGGGCTTGCGAGCGCCAGACGTCTATGACGTTGCGTCAAACGCGCTCCGATTTTTGGCAGTTGACGCCGTTGAACTGGCGAACTCCGGACATCCTGGCACACCGCTTGCGATGGCGCCGGTGATCTACCGACTCTTCACTCAGGTGCTGCGACACGATTCGAAGCAGCCATCCTGGCCGGACAGAGATCGCTTTGTACTCTCTGGTGGCCATGCTTCGATGTTGCTCTACGGTGCGTTGCATCTCAGCGGCTACGATCTCACAATCGACGATCTCAAGCGTTTTCGACGCTATCCGTCGCGCTGCCCTGGTCACCCTGAGAGAGGCATGACTCCTGGTATCGAGGTGACTACTGGCCCGCTTGGCCAGGGTGTCGCCAATGCGGTCGGCCTAGCGCTCGCAGAACGGATGGCGGCGGATGAGTTTAACCTCCCCGAGGCACCGATTGTCGATCACCGTACCTGGGTACTGTGTGGAGATGGTGACATGATGGAGGGAATCGCCTCTGAGGCATCATCACTTGCAGGACATCTTCGATTAGAGAAGCTGACCATTCTCTATGACTCCAACGCGGTAACGCTGGACGGACCAAGTTCACTCTCGTTGGACGAAGAGGTGGCAACCCGATATCTAGCCTATGGGTTTCGGGTCTTACGGATCACAGACGTCGATGATTTTGATCAAGTGGATGCCACCCTTTTGACTGCCATGCAGACCAAAGGTCAGCCGACGTTGGTGATCATGAACTCACACATCGGCATGGGGAGTCCGTTCCACGACGATCACCGCGCTCATGGTGCTGCTCTCGGTGCGGAGGCGGTGCTATCGACTCGCGAACAGTTGCAGTGGACTCATCCACCCTTCGTAGTCCCGGAGGAGGCATATGCTGCTTGGCGCCCCGATCGCCAGTCTGGATATGCAGACTGGGTTGAACGTTGCCAGAGAGCATCGAAGGCCGACCCAGATCGATTCGCTGAATACCAGCGTCGCGTCCTAGATGGCAAGCTTGGAGAGGCTGCTTTCGACTGGCCCGAGTACGAAGATGGTGCATCCGTCTCTACTCGTGTGGCCCTCGGAGCTGCTTTGCGTGCCGCCGCAGATCGAATCCCCGAGATAGTCGGTGGTGCCGCTGACGTCGAAAGTTCAACAGAAACCAGGCTTAGCACCCAAGTCACTTGGCCTAATTATCGTGGGCGAGATATATATTTCGGCGTTCGTGAACATTCCATGGCAGCTATCACCAACGGTATTGGGGCACACGGCGGATTCCTCCCATTTGCTAGCACCTTCTTCGTGTTCTCCGACTATCTAAAGCCGGCGCTTCGACTCTCCTCGATCATGGAGTTGCATACGCTGTTTATCTTCACCCATGACTCCATAGCCCTCGGTGAGGACGGCACTACTCATCAGCCCGTCGAACAGCTAGCAGCCTTGAGGGCCATGCCTGGGATCGTCGTTTTGCGTCCTGCGGACGCTCGCGAGACTAGCGCGAGTGTTGCTTTTGCCCTCCGCCGTACCGAGGGACCTACTGTACTTGTTCTCTCACGTCAAGGGTTACCGGTTCTCGCCGGAACTGCTGAGATGTCTACGGAACTGCTCGCTGGCCATCGGCTACGAGATGGTGAGGACCTAACCCTGGTCGCTACCGGATCGGAGGTTAGTTTGGCACTTGACGCTGCGGGACTTCTCCAGAACCATGGTATTAGTGCCGCGGTGGTCTCTGTGGCTTCGCTAGAGTTGCTTCGTGCTCGTTCCGCCGAGGAGCGAGAGGCCTTACTTGGTACTGCACCGAGAATTGCACTGGAGGCTGCCTCTTCGTTTGGCTGGCATGAGTTTGTCGACTCGGTCATTGGTATGAACAGGTTCGGTGGCTCAGGGCGTAAAGATGAGGTCCTAGAGGCCTTCGGATTCACGCCGGAGCAAGTGGTAGGTTCAGTTCGAGCGATACTTGGAGGTAAATAATGCAGGGCATACGTTCACTCGCGGCGTTGGGGCAGAGCGCTTGGCTCGATTCGATATCAAGAAAATTGCTTGATTCCGGAACGCTAGCGCACTATATCAAGGACGTAGGAATCACCGGGCTCACATCGAACCCCTCGATTCTCGCCCATGCGATTGGTCACTCAGATGACTATGATCAAGCGCTCCGACGCTTCGAGGCCGAGGGTGTCCTCGACCCAGAGGAGATGGTATACGAACTGGCCATCGTTGATCTGACCGACGCCGCCAAGCTCCTGCATGGAGCCTGGGAGGCCAGCGGGGGCCGAGATGGCTTTATCTCGATTGAGGTTCCACCGGAGTACGCGAACTCGATGCCAGAGACGATATCTTGGGCGCGTCGTCTCCGTAGTCGTTTTAGTTTGGAGAATGTTCTGGTCAAGGTGCCGGGGACTGCTGCCGGCGCACAGGCGATTCGCGATCTGATAGCAGATGGTATCGGGATCAACGTCACACTGCTCTTCGGAGTAGAACACTATGTCGCTGCTGCTACCGCCTTCCTGGATGGGCTTGAGTTACGCCAACGTGCGGGGCTGAGCCTCGATGTGCCATCAGTGGCGTCGGTCTTCGTCTCTCGATGGGATTCGGCTGCTAATCCAAAACTTCCCGCCGAGCTCAAACAGCAGGCAGGACTCGCGGTGATGCAGGGCATCTGGGCGGCTCATCAGCAGATACTCGCTACCGATCGCTGCCAGGCACTCTGCAACGGGGCTGATCGGATGCAGCGCGTTCTCTGGGCCTCGACGTCGACCAAAGATCCCGACTATCCCGATACCTTTTATGTGTCAGCACTCGCAGCTCCGGGAACTGTGAATACGATGCCAGAGGCGACACTCCTCGCTTTCGACGACCATGGGGAGATCGAACCTATCTTCGACAATGCACTGGAGCGGTCGCAGGAGACATGCGGACGACTCGACGGCGCGGGCTTGAATCTCGAGGAACTTGCAGCCGAGCTACAGGTGGAGGGTGCAAAGAGTTTCACCGATGATTGGAATACTCTCCTAGACTTGGTGGCGCAAAAACTAAAGCACTAGGTATGTGTCTGCTGCCAGTCGGCAACAGATTATCACCGAGACGGTCATGGGTTGAGAAGCCCGCGGAGCTATGTGTGAACAGAGGCTCAATCGTTAGCTCGAGTCTCTGTTCTTAGCAGCTCCCTGCTGGCGGTGTTAATGCTTTGAGTTAGTCAAAAGCCGTGTCGGTAATATCGTTTCCACGGCTTTGTCGTCGTTGCGCTCGACTCTATACGCCGTTTTTCCCTTGATCTCTGTGACTGCTTCGATTAATGTCGTGCCTTGATAGACAAGGCCGGTACCGTCTTCGGTCGCGTAACCGTTGGGAAGAGTGCCATCTGCGATCAGCTCCTGGAATAGTGGACGCCTCCTGGGTTCGGAGTCATAGTGGACTCCGTTGGAGTAGGGGAGCAGTGCCAGTCCGTTCGTCACCGGGGTGAGATCTGGACTGAAGGAGTCGGTCGTTCCCCCAATATGCCAGCACAGCGAACCGGCTGAGACGCCAGCCAGTATAATCCCACCCTCCCAGGCCTCTTTGAAGATGGTATCAAGGCCATGAAGTCGCCAGAGTGCGAGGAGGTTGGCGACGCTTCCTCCGCCTACCCAAATCACATCATGGTTAAGTACGTAGGCGCCCAATTCATCTGCGTTTGGCATCGGGAAAAGCTTAAGCAGATCCACCGAGATGCCAGCCGCCTGTCCTGCTTCGATCATTCGCAGGCCATGAGCGGTCTCATCTCCCATTGCTGTACCCACGTAGAGTAGATGCGGCTTGCTAACCCCGCTGAGCTCCAGGGCGTAGTTTAGGAGTGGTCCAAAGGCCACCTCTGTACGGCGACCTCTGACGAGCCCGCCGGATGTCGCAAGGATTGTGGGTTCTCTGTTTGCCATAGCTCCATTGTAGGAAGACGAACGCGTGAACACTGATATTTTCTTTAGACTGAGCGAGGTGACGAGACAGCTAATAGTGCGCGAATTGGACACCAGTTTTGCCGGTCGTGCAGGCGAGATCCTGAGACAGGCTTACGAGCAGATCTACCCTAACGGCACCGGCGACGGCTATCTCGATCGGGTGGCTGAGGTAGGGGAGCGACTTGCGAAGGCTACTGTTCTCGGGTGCTTTCTTGATCCGGAACTCACTGGCTGCACTACACTCGTCCTGGACCAAGACTCGGAGTACTCCGAGAGTCTACTTGAGGATGAGGCAGGAATCCGAATGCTCGGCGTCGATCCCAAGTTCCAGCGCCTCGGTGTAGCTAAGACGCTCCTTGGAGAGTGTTTTACAAGGGCAGTAGAGCACGGTAAGGATGCCATCCTGCTCCACACCGACAAGAAGATGATCGCCGCTCAGTACCTGTATGAGAGTCTGGGCTTCTCACGTGTCCCCGATCGTGACCTCAGCTTTCCAGAGGTTGAACTCCTCTGCTACCGACGTGCACTAAACGACTGACGTTTTTGGGTTCCTGGGGCGAGATCAGCTACTGGCCTCCGGCTCTGTCACCCCGGCTCTGTCACCCCGGCTCTGTCGCCTCGATTCGGAGATGGCTACCGGACTCGAGTGGTTGACAAGTTGGCGGTTACGCTTCTGATCGCGCTAGCTTGATTAGGAGGTCTAGACCACATTCGTATATGAGCGAGGGAGAGTAATGCAAATCCAGCCAGGAGCGTTGACACTGCAACAGCTACGCCAAGTTAGGCAGGGAGTCGACTCGGTCGAACTGCCGTTGGCATCTTGGGAGGTCATCCGGAGTGCCGCTGACACCGTAAGCAGAATCGCACAGGATCCGGCACCTGCATATGGAATCAATACGGGTTTCGGGAGGTTGGCGAACACTCAGATTGCGCCCTCAGAGCTTGAGCTCTTGCAGCGCAACCTGGTCCTGTCGCATGCAGTTGGTGTCGGCGAGCCACTTCCTGACACGGTGGTCCGCATGGTTTTGCTGCTAAAGATCGCTAGCCTTGCGCAAGGTTTTTCAGGCGTAACTGTAGAGCTGATGGAGCTTCTGATCGCCTTTTTGGCAAACGATGTCCTCCCGGTGATTCCGTCGCAAGGTTCGGTTGGTGCCTCTGGAGACCTGGCTCCTCTCGCACACCTGGCGGCGACACTGATTGGGGTTGGGGAAGTTCGTATGCAAGGGACGACGGTGCCAGCCCTCGATGGGCTGAGGAAGTTGCATCGGGAGCCGGTGATCCTTAAGCCCAAAGAGGGGTTGGCACTTCTCAATGGAACTCAGGTCTCTACTGCACTCGCCATCGAGGGGTTGCTCGCGATCGATCAGGTCGCTCGATCTGCGATTGTCACGGGTGCACTCTCTGTCGATGCTGCAGCCGGTTCTGTGGTGCCGTTTGATCCTCGTATTCAATCAGTGCGAGGGCACCCTGGGCAGCAGGTGGTCGCACGGGCGTATAGGAGCCTCCTCGAGGGTTCAGGGATTACTCAGTGGCATCAGGATTGCGAGAAAGTACAGGATCCATACAGCCTGAGATGCCAACCGCAGGTGATGGGTAGCGTATTCGAGGTCCTTGGCTGGTGCGGAGATAGGTTGTTGGTGGAAGCCAATGGAGTTTCAGACAACCCGATCGTGTTTTCTGAGACCAACGAGGTGCTTTCGGGCGGTAATTTTCATGCTGAGCCAGTAGCTATGGCGTCTGACTTTCTCGCGATAGCGGCGAGCGAAATAGGAGCTCTCGCGGAACGCAGAATTGCACTACTTATAGATGCAACCTTAAGCGGTCTACCTCCTTTTCTAGTTCGAAACGGTGGTGTCAACTCGGGTTTTATGATCGCACATGTGACTGCGGCTTCTCTCGCATCTGAGAATAAGAGTATTGCCCACCCAGCCTCAATCGACTCCATACCGACCTCGGCAAACCAGGAAGATCATGTCTCGATGGCTACGTTTGCAGCTCGTCGCCTAACAGTAATTGGACGCAATGTGGCTACTATCATCGCCATCGAGCTTCTTGCGGCGGTGCAGGGGATAGAGCTGCGGGCACCGGTCTCAACCAGCTCGACCCTGGGTGAGGTCGTCAGTACCCTGCGCGAAGTGGTCCCACACTACGATGTAGATCACTACATGGCACCGGACATCCAGGCAGCTTTATCGCTGGTGGAAGAGGGAATCATCGGCAGATTTTGTCCCTTCGAGTTCTTGGTCGAGGCAGACTGAGCATGTGATTTCGCGACATCGGCCAGGACGGCCGATGTCTGCTTGGCTCGACAATGCTTTCGCCAGCAAATTTCGTTCGATAGCGATTTCGTGCTGATTGTTAGCTATCGGAATGCGATCACAATTAGTGGTCATGTGATTACTATTGGTGCATATTTGTCGAGGATAATTGATGCTCGCCACTTATTCATAACTATGAGTTAAAGGGTGGCTGGCATCTTGCGGCAGGTCAGCTGTAAATATGCCCAAACCCCTCGGAGATTCGTTGCATCGAGTTAGAATTAACAGGTTAGAGCGCAAAGTCAGCGTTGGGTTGACTGAGTGCCGTCGGACCTTGCCAAGGAGGGTGTCAGTGACTCAGCAGGTCATAGGAAGGCCATTACGAGTTTCGGCTCGGGAGGTTTGGCGCGGTGGTTCGCAGGAGTTAATCGATTGGTTTGCGAATCATCCATCAGCATTGAACGATCTGCTCGACCTCCCATTCGTGAGCGTTCAGCGAGGACGTGTCAACAGTTCGTACGCGGTCGATCTTATCGCTGAGGATGCAGAGGGGCGACTAGCAGTTGTTGAAGTCGGCCTTGGCCGAAGCGGCAATGCTGGACTTGGACGTTTGATAACATATGCCAGCGTCCTGCAGGCTGGGACCGCGGTCTGGATCGTTGAAGATGTTACCGCGGAGCACGTTGAAGCCGTTGGATGGTTAAATCGAAGTGGGATCGCGAATCTGTATCTGGTCCAGGTGCAGTGTTTTAAAGGGTCGGATGGTACTGCAACACATCTTCTAACTCGCATCCTTGGTCCCTCGAAGTTGGTTCGATCGGCGGAGTCGGAACGTCGTAGCCTAATGGACCACAGTGAGTTACGACTGGCGTTTTTTGACCATCTCGGCTCTCAAAGTTACGCCCCGGTCATGGTGCCAGGCACGAAGGGCGCCACCTCAGTGATCCATCGGCTAACTCGACTGCCTGGAGTAACTTATAACTTTCTCGCAGAACCGAATGAGTGTGGAGCTGAGATCCGGATTGCAGGTACACGAGACCGTCGTGGCGAAGCGAACCGGATCTTCCAAACGCTACTGGAACGCCGAAGTGAGCTTGAGACAGGCCTGGCACCGGACGTGCTGTTATGGGAGTCTTTTGGATCTGGTCACTTTCGAATAGCAGTGATGATGCCGGGCGGATACGCATCAGCTGATGGTGATTGGGATGAGATCCAGCTCCAGTTAGTGGAACTTATGCGAAGGATGCGAGTGAACTTCAAGAAGCATCTCCACAGTCTCGCGAACCAGTGAGGCCGATAGTTAAGCTGCCTCGATAAATCCCGCATTCTTGCGGCCTATCACGCCGCACTCGCGTGGCAAGCCGTGTCTTTGCAAAGGTCGCAGGGTTAAAACGTGCCATTACCCTGAGGGCCCGGTGGGATTCGAAGCCGGACGACGCCTGTAGCCATTTGTTATGTACTTTTCATAGTGTGACGGCGTCTAGACAGTATTAGGAACGCCCCTCCTCCACCGCCAACGACGACTAACCCAGCAGCAGCGAACCAGATGCTAACCACGGGCATATCATTGAGGCTCGCATCGGTACGAGAAATCACGGTCACAGACTTGCCATTAGTCGCGTACACCGTGTCAGTCGCTGGATCAACCGCGATGCCAGTCGTGAGGGAGTCGACATGGATCGTGCCCATCACCTTCTCGGTGCCTCCGTCGATCACAGACACAGACTTGCCGTTAGCCACGCACACCATGTCAGTCACTGGATCAACCACGAATTCGAACCCATTTGTGTTCTCATGGATACTGCCCATCACCTTCTCGGTGCCTCCGTCGATCACAGAGATGGTGTTTACGTTCGCCAAGCCAAAGTAAGCCGTGTACGCATTGTATTTAGCCACGTACACCATGTCAGTCACTGGATCAACCGCGATGCCAGTCGTGATGGAATCGACATGGATCGTGCCCATCACCTTCTCGGTGCCTCCGTCGATCACAGACACAGACTTGCCGTTAGCCACGTACACCATGTCAGTCACTGGATCAACCGCTATGCCAGTCGTGAGGGAGTCGACATGGATCGTGCCCATCACCTTCTCGGTGCCTCCGTCGATCACAGACACAGACTTGCCGTTAGCCACGTACACCATGTTGGTTGTTCGATCAACCGCAACACTCGAGAGAGGAGAGCCAAAAGGAGAATGGGATCCGGTTTTAATAATCCGTATACCAGGAGTAGCAGCCCATGAAACGCGGGGTGATACGATGGTAACAACTAGACCAGTTACCAAGAGAATCCCTGTCACGAGTAGGAACCTGCCTGGTTTGATAAATCGGATCGAGAACTTACTCATATCACTCTCTTCATCAAAACTCATTTTTGGCCGACGCCATGATCAAGCACTGAGAACTCAGGCCAACAACGACAGCGAGGCTTGTCCTAGTAAGTTGCATACCAGACAAATGCAGGATTGTTAACATAGTAGAGGGTGACTTCTGGGTAGGTCCCCTGCTTCACATATTGCCATATCGAATTTCCTAGAGCTCCGCTCACCTTCTCCTGGCAATAATTTACCGTGTTATTGTCTGCACCCTGAATGTGGCTGCAGAGAGCGAATGCTACCTCCTCACTACCTCCGAGAGTCTTTCCTCCCTGCACCAACTTGTAGGAAGCCAAGATGAACATTGGCGAGAAGGTCGTCGAGGCTGCCACCCCGCCTCCCGGACCTCCCACGACATGATCTGGTTGGACTAAGAGCATCCCGGATGCACCTGCATCCGGCACCACACTGCTGCCAACACCACTCAAAACCGCTAGACTCGGTTGCA
The DNA here is from genome assembly GCA_027365375.1 of Ferrimicrobium sp. Classification (GTDB taxonomy): domain Bacteria; phylum Actinomycetota; class Acidimicrobiia; order Acidimicrobiales; family Acidimicrobiaceae; genus Ferrimicrobium. The sequence continues at coordinate 15,586 of DAHXNM010000331.1, forward strand.
GCGACGCCGTCAGCGTCATTCCGGCAGTACCTACCATTCCAGCTAGCCCCAGGCTAAACGCCGTTATGAGCCCCCCGAACCAATGTTCTCAGTTTCATATTTTCCACCCTTTGTTCTAACGTTGCCGCATCTCGCGTTAGCAGCTACGCCAGACTATAGCTCATCTAGCTAATGTTTACGAACGATAATCGCCGAACGTAGTCGTCATGTCGTCCATATGGATGACAGGACATCGGAATATGTCTCCATGAACGGTCGTTCTATTCGCCTCGATAGGGGTATGCCGTTGGCACTGATCTGACCGATCAGGAAGTGTTCACATTTGGGCAACTAGAAAGGTTGAGCATTACCAAAGCAATCTCATGTCTGTATGCCTCGATGCGGCCCTTGAGCCGGGCGCTAGACCCACTGGTACCCGCAGGTGAATAAGGTACGGATAAGAAGCTGATCCGTCAGCTTGACCATCCAGAGGACAGAATTCCAACAAACCAGCGCGATTACCGAGTTGCCGTGAGGTTGGAGTCGAGAACAACTACAACAGCTGTTATGGTGTCGGAGGCGGGACTTGAACCC
>DAHXNM010000332.1 GCA_027365375.1 Ferrimicrobium sp.
ACTCTCGGATGCCGAGCGTCGACTGCTCTGGCAGCTGGTTCGTCAAGCAGTGGATTGCCCAGTTTTTGCCGGCGCGACCACTAATGACACTGCGCACTCGTTGCGTCTGATCAGGGATGCGGAGGAGGTTGGAGTCGACGGCATCCTGGCTGTGACCCCGTACTATAACCGCCCACCGCAGTCCGGGCTGATTCGGCATTTTGCTGCAATTGCGCAAGCTACTGCTTTGCCGGTCATGCTCTACGACATTCCCGGGCGTACTGGACGTCGAATCGAGCTCCCCACCTTTCTCTCGTTGTTGGAGAGTCATGCCAATATTGTGGCGATAAAGGATGCATCGGGTGATGTTGTCCGACTTGGCAAGCTTGCGGGACTAATAGAGGGTAGAGCACAGGTCTATTGTGGTGATGACTCGCTACTCATGCCGTTTCTTAGCTTGGGGGCGGTTGGTGTGGTCTCGGTGGCTTCGCACTGGGCTGGTCTAGGATTTCAGGCACTTATCGGCGCAGCCATCGGAGGCAACCTCGAACGAGCGATCCGCTTGAATCGGATCCTGGTCCCAAGCTACGAGTTCGAGAGCAGCGAGCTTTATCCTAACCCGATACCGACCAAAGCCATGATGGCACATCTTGGGGTCTGTGCACGCTTTACGCGGTCGCCACTGATCGATCCTCCGAAGGAGTTAATCGATGACGCTAGCAAGCTCTACGATGAGCTACGTGATAGCCTCGCGGGTGAAGGAGTAGGTCTCGTCAATGAATAAGAGCACGGATACTCCACAGCTGGTCTCGGTTAGGTTTCTCGGTGGGTTGGGTGAGATTGGGCGCAACTGTCTGGTTATTACCCAGGGGCGAGATGCGGTGGTGATCGACTGCGGAGTCATGTTTCCGAAGGCGGATATGCCTGGCGTGGATGTGGTATTGCCGGACTATCGCTATCTCATCGAGGCTGATCTAGATCTCCATGGGGTGCTTGTAACCCACGGACATGAGGACCATATAGGTGCCCTCCCACACCTGTTGCGTGAGCGTGTTATGCCGATCTACGGTTCATCGGTCACGCTAGCCTTCGCTCGTTCTCGTCTTGAGCAATCCGGCGTCTCGGGGATTAGCTATCGCGAGGTGGACGACTACGGATCGATCAAGGTTGGACCCTTCGATGTCGAGTTCATTCCAGTGACACACTCGATCCCGGGAGCAACTGCTATCGCGGTCTCGACCGAACAGGGGTTGATCCTCCATACAGGCGACTTCAAGATCGACCGTACACCGGTCGACCACAGGGCTTTTGGGCTCGATCGGATGGCGGCCCTGGGAGCAAGCGGTGTCCGGTTGCTTCTTTCGGACTCAACAAACGCTGATGAACCAGGTTCGTCGAACTCTGAGAGTTCGGTTGGCGTGGTACTCTCCGAGGTGTTTGCCGAGAATCAAGACCGCAGATTGACGGTCGTATGTTTTGCATCCCATCTCCATCGGATCCAGCAGATTATGGCGGCCTGTCGTGCCTCTGGGCGAAAGATCTGCCTGGTAGGACGGTCATTGCAACGGAACGTGAAGCTTGCCGATCAGCTTGGATTGTTCTCTGCTGGTGCGCTCGATGGGCTAGTCGACGTTGAGATGATTGATGATCTAGATCCAGCATCGGTGTGCGTTATCGCCACCGGCAGTCAAGGTGAGCACTCGTCTGCGTTGCATCGGTTGGCCTTTGCAAAGGACCCCTGGTTCGAGATGGGGGATCGTGACACCGTCATCTTCTCCTCGGACACGATTCCCGGCAATGAGTCCGCCGTATATAGGGTCATCAACCAGCTGGCGAGGCTCGGCGTCCGTGCGATCTATCCCTCCGTCCGCAGGGTACACTCATCCGGTCACGCGCGACGTGATGAACTCGAGTTGCTCATCACACTGGTGCGCCCGGAGTTCTTCATACCCGTGCATGGCGAGTACCGGCATCTTGCCGCTCATCAGCAGCTGGCGATGGGGACAGGTGTCGTAACAGGTGAGGCTCGTATCTGTGATGATGGTGATGAGGTGCTCCTAAGCGAACAGGGCCTAGGGCGGGGTGAGTCTCAGTCGGGTGACTATCTCTATGTAGATGGCAAGGTTGGAGACATCAACGCAAGTGTGTTGAGAGATCGGCGAAGCCTATCGGCTGATGGAATCGTGGTGGCTGCGCTAACGATGGCCGAGGGGCGACAGTTGGTGGGAGATCCGGAGATCTTCTCATTTGGCTGGGTCCATGATGAGCGCGAGGAGGGCCTACTCTTAGCGATTAGAGATGTCGTCTCGGCCACCGTCGGTGGGTTGCGCCCGGATCAAGGGGTTAGCCACCTCAAGGATCAGTTGAGGCGACGTGTGAGTAAGTACGTCCGTGAGCAAACCAAGCGCCGACCATTGGTGGTGCCGCTTGTGATCGAGGTGTAAGTGGCAACACCGTCGCGTGGTAGATCGAATACGGCGAAAAAGCCATCGGCCACCAAAGGCCGCCCCACCAGATCACGCTCATCGTCGACGACACAGGCCCACTGGTCTCGCGAAGCTACCGGCCTAGTATGGGCGGTCGGTGCCCTGCTTCTAGGCATTGTTGCCTACAGCGGGCTCTTCGGTGGACTCGGACGGGTGTTGCTGGGGCTTGGTCATGATCTCCTCGGCGTTCTCGCCTGGGTTGCCTACGTCGTCGCGGCGGTTATTGGCTTTGCAGTGGTGATGAAGTACCGGAGATTGCCACGCTTTAGCCTGCTGTTTGCGGGCGTCGTTGTCGTAGCCATCGCCTCGATTGATGCTGCTGTTGAGCTAGGAACAACCTCCAATCTCGTTTTGCCTGGGTCTCGTTATGGCGGAGTTGTGGGTGACATCGTAGGGTTTGGAGCAACGAGGCTGGCGGGATCGATTGGCGGGACGATCGTCCTAGCTCTCATCGCCATCGTCTGTGTGCTCGGGCTCGTGGGTCTCAAACCCCGAGAGTCAATGGACTGGATCGTAACCCAGCTCGGCGCCGCCCGTGAGCGGGATAGATCGAGTACTCAATCTCGGAGGCGTAAACCCTCATCTCTATCCCAGCAGGAGGAGCCCAAGCGTGCTCGAGGAGGGAGAGGCGCTAAGCGAGCTGGGGATGCCTTGGCTGACCAGGAGTCTGTTGATGCCCCAGAGGTTGCTGGTGACCAAGTGGCACCGTCTTCGATCACACCAGAACCGATACCGATAGAGGAGCCGATGCTGGTCGATGCGCTCACGTCTCAGCCGCCGTTGCACCAGGTCCGCGAGGATGGACCGTGGCGGCTTCCTCCGCAGTCATTGTTGAAGCGGGGGAGCCGTGCCAAGATCGACCGTGGGGACCTAGAGAGGCGTGGTCGGGTACTAGAGAGCGCGCTTGGCTCTCACGGAGTCGTAGTCAAGGTCGCCAATATGACGATAGGTCCGACCGTTACTCGTTATGAGCTTGAGTTGGCTGAGGGTGTCAAGGTCGCAAGAGTGCTGGCTCTCCAACGAGACATCGCCTACGCGATGGCGGCGACCGATGTTCGAATTCTGGCTCCGATTCCAGGCAAGAGCGCCATTGGTGTTGAGGTTCCAAATCAGGTGCGTGAGGTGGTAACACTCGGAGACGTGCTTGCCAGTCCTCAGATGGAGCGTGCTACCAAGGTGCTCGATGTGCCATTTGGTCGTGATATCTCTGGTACGG
>DAHXNM010000127.1 GCA_027365375.1 Ferrimicrobium sp.
GCCCGAGATTGCCCACTGCTGCTGTAGCAGCCGCTCGATTGTGCCATCGTTATATCGATGTTTTTGGGTGTACAGCTTTCATGTCTCTTGGTGTGCCGGCAAAGGCTTGAACGGTTGTGAGCAGAGCATAGGGCTTTCCGCGGGTATGCCTACGGGACTTGCACTGCATCATTCGGCGCTGTTAGACGCGGATACCCAGCCGTTCAATCCAGCCGTTCAACCCAGTTGTTTAACCCAGTCGTTCAATCACGTATGCATTCGCCATCCCACCGCCCTCGCACATCGTCTGAAGACCATAACGACCGCCAGTGCGCTCGAGTTCATTGACCAGGGTTGCCAAGAGTCGTGTTCCTGAAGCGCCAAGAGGGTGCCCCAAGGCGATAGCTCCTCCATTGACGTTGACACGGTCGAGATCAGGGTGGAGTTCGTTTGCCCAGGCCAGAACGACCGAGGCGAAGGCCTCATTGATCTCGACGAGATCAATCTGATCGAGGCTGAGGTTAGCTTTAGCTAGCACTCTTTCGGTCGCGGGGATCGGAGCGGTCAACATGAGGATGGGGTCAGAACCTACTACGGCGAATGATACGAAACGCGCACGTGGAGTGAGCCCTACTTGTTCGGCGCGCTCGCTACTCATGATGAGTGCGGCAGATGCCCCATCGGTGATCTGAGATGAGTTCCCTGCCGTAATCTTTCCATCCTCCTTGAAGGCGGGACGAAGGCCAGCAAGTGCATCAAGAGAGGTGCTCGGCCGTATCCCCTCGTCGACATCGAGGATAGCCCCTGTGGGCCGTCCTTCCGAGTCACGAACACTGATGGGCAACAACTCGTGCTTGAATCGTCCCTCGGCCGTTGCCTTAGCAGCGCGTTGTTGACTCTGGAGGGCAAATCTATCGAGATCTTGACGACTGAATCCCCACTTTTCGGCGATCAACTCAGCGGAGAGACCCTGATGGACGAGTCCGCCACGGTCGCTATAACGGGATGCAAGAGTTGGCCCAAACGGTGCACCTGGACCCTGTCCCATTGAGGACCCCATCGGGACCCGACTCATCGACTCGACACCACCAGCTATGATCACGTCGGCTGCCCCTGAAATGATGGCTTGCGCTGCGAACGCAGTAGCCTGCTGCGAGGATCCACACTGTCGATCCACGGTTGTACCAGGCACCGACTCGGGCAGGTGGGCGGCGAGAACAGCGTTGCGAGCGATGTTCGCCGACTGTTCGCCAACTTGGCTTACACAGCCAAAAATGACGTCGTCAATGATCTGTGGATCGATTGTGGTGCGTTCCAAGATCCCTTCGATCACGAAGGCTGCCAGGTCCACTGCGTGCCAGCCAGCAAGGCTGCCATTTCGTTTCCCTCCAGGTGTACGGACGACATCAACAATCACTGCATCACGCATGAGCTAACCTTTCCCATCTGATCCTCCTACTGTAGCTGAGCTAGACCGGTTGCGCACGGCAGTCTCTTATCGAAGATCTAACGCTGACGAGGCTGGCTAGTCAACGATGAGTGGTGTGACTGCAAATCGCTCGACATCGATGAGCCCCTGATCGGTGAGTTTCAAGGAAGGTATTACCGAGAGGCCGAGGAACGAGAGTGTCATAAAAGGGGCGTCTAGCGACGAGCCGAGGAGCTGTCTTACGACGTTCTGTGCATAGGCAACTTGTCTACCAAGCTCTTCGGCAGGTAGATCAGCCATCAGGCCTGCGATTGGGAGCCGGACTTCGGCGAGTATTTCGCCGTTCAGACAGACCGCTTGGCCACCACCAGTCGAAGCGATGTGGTTGGCCGCCACCGCCATGTCATGGCGCCCCTGATCTGAGTTGGCTCCAACGACCATGAGGTTGTGGGCATCATGAGCGACCGTCGAGGCTAATGCTCCCCGGGCTAGTCCAAAACCTTTGAGATAACCGTGACCGCGCCGACCCGTCCCCCGGTGGCGTTCAATGACCGTCAGCTGGTTGAGTGTCGAGTCGTTCTCAACAAATGTGACGATTTCCGAGCCTGTCATCAGTGAATGGTCGAAGACTTGGATTACACGAACGTTCTGGCCGGGGGAGACGTCGGTTTTAAAGCTGTCTACCGAGAGACTCTCTTTGAGGCGAACGGTGTCTAGAAGCGCTGGCAACGGCTCGACGTGGTGGATGGGCACTACCATGCTGCCACGACGAGCGACTATGTCACCGTGTTGAATGACGATCTCTGGTACTAGCCGATCCATGGACTCGTAGATGTTTAGATCAGCCTGGTATCCGGGAGCCACGACTCCTAGGTGGTCGAACCCATGGTAGTCAGCCGCATTCATAGTGGCCATCGTGAGGGCATCTTCGAGCGAGATGCCTGCCTCGATGGCGACCTCGATGCAGTGGTTGATATGTCCATGTTCGACGATGAGGTCGGGCTCGCGATCGTCGCTGCATAACGCAACTCGAGTGGTCCCATGATCGATTACCGTCCTGGCAAAGCTGGCGATATTTTGGCTTGCTGAACCGTGTCGCAGGAAAACCCACATCCCTTTGCGCCGCTTCTCCACGACCTCATCGTATGTGAGCATCTCGTGATCTGATTCAATGCCGGCACAGAGGTAGGCGTCGAGTAGTCGGCCAGTCATACCCGGGGCGTGGCCATCGACTCTGTGCATGCCGGCGGCTCTAATTTTGGCGAGCGGTTCGGGATCACCAGCTATCACCGCAGGAAAATTCATAACCTCGGCCAGACCTATGCCGTTTAGGTCTGCTAATACGTTCTGGATGTCATCGAGGTCAAAACGGGCTCCTGGGCTCTCAAACTGGGAAGCAGGAACGCAGGATGATGCCGAAAATCCGAAGGTGAATGGCAGCCCTCGCGTGGCCTCTATCATCGCCATAACCCCAGTCGAGCCAAGGACATTGGCCATCTCATGGGGATCGTTGGCGATGGCGGTGGTACCCCACGGCAGGACAGCGGCGACAAAGTGGGGGATCCAAAGCTTGGTCGACTCTATGTGCATGTGGGCATCGATGAAACCTGGGGTCGCGAATGCCCCATCTAGATCAATGGTCGCTCGCGCGTCGCGAGCTCCCCATCCGACCACGGTACCCTCTGCGATCGCGATGTCAGTGGTAATCCACTCTTGGGTGGTCGGTACGAAGAGACGAACGTTTTGAAGGAGTAGATCGCAAAGCTCATCACCACGAGCCTTTGCGAGAAGACGGGGTGGATGGCGGCGACGTTCTTCGAACACTGTTTTAGTTTAGTTGCCCTTGGATGACCATAAGAGGCCATGGGAGTTTATCGTTCTGTCACAGAGAACGCCTACTTCTTCCGGTACGCTAGTGTCGATGTCGTCGCCGTGCTGTTGGAGGGGTTGGGCATGAAGAAGCTATCTGAGGCGGCTGTCGAGGAGGCTGGGAGCCTGATCGAGACGCGGGGGATTGACTATATACCAGAGTCGGAGCGATGGGCACGACCTCGAGATCTTTTCTGGATGTGGGCAGGAGCTCTCTTTAACGTAGAGTACGTGGTCTATGGCGCACTGGCGATGAGCTTTGGACTCTCGTTTGCCCAAGCTGTGGGCATCATCTTGATAGGAAATCTCTCTTTCTTCCTGCTTGGCCTCACCAGCCTGCAAGGGCCCGATGCTGGCACTACTACCTTTACGATCAATCGCGCCGCTTTTGGCCCCAACGGCTCCAAGCTGCTGTCGCTCTTTAACTGGCTGACCCAAGTTGGGTTTGAGACCGAGGGACTTGCCTTGATCGTGCTTGCAGCCATCGCCCTGTTTCATCAAGGCGGCATCAACGCCGGCACTGGATTGAAGCTGGTGTTTATCGTCGTGGCGGCACTGATCCAGCTCGTACTTCCATTGTTTGGCCATGGCGCGATCCTCCGAACCATGCGCATCCTCTCGGT
>DAHXNM010000343.1 GCA_027365375.1 Ferrimicrobium sp.
TCGTAATAGGTGTCCTCACCAGGGACGCGATATCGCAAGGCACCATGTCGGAGGTCATCACGTACCCCTAAGAGGTAAAATTCCGGACTCGGACGCCATGGCTGAGTGGGTGACTGCGAGGATAGGGAGCGCACCAATAGCATCTGTCCCCAGCGGTCAGGGGAGCTGTCTTTGAAGACATTAAAGAGATCCTGCCCTGGCTTAGTGTGTTGGGGGCCTAGTGTGAGCTCCAACGAGGGATCGATGGCGTATGCCTTGGGATTGCTAACATATTCTGGAGCGTATTGGAATGTTGCACTCCAGTGCGTACGCTCATGGAACCATAAAGTGCCGACCACGACTTCCTGGGTCCCTAATAACCCAGTCACCTCGACTAAACTCGGCATCGGCAACACTGTTAGTTCCTTACTCGCTGAGGCAGATGCTCGTCGGCGCGAAGCCGCCCTACATCAGTCTCGTAAGGGTCGGTTGCCGTAACTATTTTGGTATCTAAACCGAACACCCATAGCACGCGCAATAGGTTCTCGCTGCTGACACTACCTGATCCTCGCTCGATCGCACGGACCGTTTGGCGAGATATTCCTGCCCGTTCTGCAAGGCGAGCCATTGTTAATCCATTGAGTTTACGCCATGTCGTGATGTTCTTTCCAATGAGCCGCTGCGATCTGCTCAGACTAATTAATTCCATTTTGCACCTCGTAATGTCTATTGTAGTATACATAAAGGCTTATGCAGTGCTAAGGAACATCACTAGTCGTGCATTGTCCGGCCATACTCTGTAAATCATTGCGTTGCTAGTGTCTCTAGCTGATCTCGGTTCCACTGATTGTCCTTCGTGGCGAATTTCTTTCGTTGTGTTCTCTACTCTTAAGCCCGTGAAGGATGCAGAACCGTCCGCGCCGACCTCTGCATGTCCTGGCGTGCCGTGAAGGTGCTACGCACCAGGATCTCGTCCAGCGATACACGCGCTGTCGCGCCGTGTTGACGGGCAAGAAAGACGGCGAGTTCGTCGATCTCAAACCGATCCTGACTGTCGAGCGCCACGTAGGCGATCATCCGTCTCAACGCTCCCAACCAGTGCTTCTCGGGATGAATCGTGCACTTCACGTCGAATAGAGTGCGATCAACTATGAAGTCTCCGTCAGCTCCACCGACCCATACCGCACCAGCGAATGCAGGATTGTCGATAAAGTTGCCATCGGTAATTTGGCTCCACGCATCGTTCGCGATCGCGGCATCGGAGGTCCGTGCTATATCGTCGAGAACGTCGTCACTCACTGGTAGTAGAAGTGACAGTGCGTGAAGACAGGGATGGTTCTTGGGGTCAACGCCGGCAATTTGCCCACGCCGGAGTGACTCCATCTCCGCCATGACTGCCTGCCAGGTGTCCGAGTGCGCTAGCTCGCGCAACACACGCTCAGCCGAGGCAAAGTCTTCTGTGCGCCCACTGCGATAGATTCCCTCTGCGATTCCCGCGAAGTACATCACCCAGGCGTTTTCTCGACTTGTGCAAGTCTCATTTTGGTGCTCGTCCCACAAGAGCCCGAGTGCGTCGTGAAAGAGTCGTGTGATGTTAGCAGATGAGCTCACGGGTGCAACCGAAGCTGTGGTAGCGAAATATTGGAGTGTCTCGCATTTGACGCAATCGAAACTCGACAGCGTGGCCCACGACGGACCAGGGACACGCGGGCCAAGAACGCCCCAGCGGGTCCATTGATGGCAAGACTGACCTCCAGCGGTCGTCGTCGACTTGTATACGAGGCAGTCAAGTATGCTCAGCTCATGGTTCGGGTCCCGCAGAGCCCGCGAATGCATATCAATCTTGACCTCGAAGATCTGGATCTCGTGACCGAGATGGGAGACCTGACCAACATTACCATTGAAATCGTGGAGGG
>DAHXNM010000346.1 GCA_027365375.1 Ferrimicrobium sp.
TCCCTCGTAGCTAAAACCAAGTCTCTCCGCCGCCAGTCGAGATGGCTGGTTCAGGGCGTCGCACTTCCATTCGTAGCGGCGATAGCCAAGCTCCTCAAAAACGTAGCGCATCATCAGGTACATCGCCTCAGTCGCGGCGGTGGTAGCTTGCAAAAGAGAGCTAAAGGAGATATGCCCTACCTCAATGCTACCGTTCAACGGTTCAACATGCTGGTAAGAGGCGACACCAGCCGCCTTGCCGCTGCTGTTGATAATTGCGAAGAACATAGGGTCATCGCGATGGGCAACACCGTCAACCCACGCGTAGTATTCTTCGAGGTTTGCAAACGGGCCATAGGGAAGATAGGTCCATCGCCGATCATCGATATCCAAAGTGTCAGCGCTATAAAGGTCGGCGCTGTGAAGATCAGCGTCGAGAGGCACAACTTTGCACCAACGTCCCTCCAACGGCAGGCTACAAGGACGTCGAGACCCTGTCCATGAGACTACGGGGTAACCAACCGGCTGGCCAAGGTGATTGAACTCACTCATACACGCGAGTATAGATAGGCAAGCACCAGTATCACCAAAGGTCGTAGAGCCGCAAGCAGCAGAAGCTGCCTAGCTGACCGACGACTGATCTATCTCGAACTCCGCCTGGCCCTATCGGCCGATTCAGTGCGCTCACCGACTGAAGTGAAGTAAAAACACACTACATGTCGACAGAAGATCCTTAGCCCAGGTTGATGAAGTCAAAGCTTTGATAGCCGGCAGTCACAAGGCTGTCTTGCCAGAAAAAGCATGAGCAGCCAGTCGGCAACTGCTCAAAATGCTAGTGTTGTTTGCCATCTTTTGGCAACCAACCACCCCCGACATGTGCAGCCAACAGTGCAAGCAACTCGCCCGGTTCAACTACCACCCCTGGGTCGTCCAGCTCCTCGGGCCTCCACCAGTAAAATCCTAACAAGCTAATCTGCTCCTCGTCGGTGAGCGCAGTAGGTCGAACTTGCGCCTCTCCAACGCGTGCAACGAAAAAAGGTTCTAAGGAGATCAACCTGCGTCCCGCCCACGAGTAGTCGCGTTGCACTCGCACAACAGGGCCTGTAATCGTCTGCGTGGGCAAACCAGTCTCTTCGGTCAACTCCCTCCGGGCTGCATCGAGCTCAGACTCATCAGCCTCCACACCACCGCCAGGCGGCTCCCAGAACACTCTCCCATCGAACGGGTCGCGCCAATGCAACAACAGGACACGCTCGGCATTATCAAGACAGATGATCCGCACCGCCGGCCGAGTTACTGCTGGAACATCTCCTCGACCATCCGCGGTCATCTCGCGCTCCCGTCTCTGTCATCCACAGCAGCCGATCCACCGACATTTGTGCAATTCATACATGGCTCCTTCCGCTCCTGCTGGCCCAGGTGACTCGAATGATAACCAGACCGAAGTTGGCTAGCTTGTCGGTCCGTGAGCTCATGGCGCTCACCGCTGCCAAATATCCAAGCGCGCAACTCTTGTGATAAACCGACTCTAGCGCCGGACAGATCGTGCTCCCAATTCCGTACCATCGCCATTCGTCACCACCTTGGCGTGCAGCTCTGCTCTCTCGCTAATTCACTCAGCTTCAAGTGCTAGCGTAAGCATCATGAATAATCATGCAGAGATGGCCTACATGGGCACCCTCAATGAGCACATTATCGAATCACCTGCCCTAAAGGGCAATCCGCTAGGCGATGCCGCTCAACGTCCACTCGTCGTCTACACACCACCCGGGTACGACAATGACTTGGATCGACACTACCCGAGCATCTACGTCATCCAGGGTTACACCGGCCAGGTAACGATGTGGTGGAATCACACCCCATTCAAACCGCTTTACCCAAAGATGGTTGACGATCTTTTCGCCCATACCGACACACCTCCATGCCTGGTCGTCTACGTCGATGCATGGACTACCTACGGCGGCTCCCAATACGTAGACTCCATCGGAACTGGCAAGTATCACACCTATCTATGCGAAGACGTCGTGTCTTTTGTCGATGGCCACTATCGAACCCTTAACGACCCGGCTCATCGAGGCATCCAAGGCAAATCAAGTGGCGGCTTCGGTGCGATGATCACGCCAATGCTGCGCCCAGACGTGTTTGGCGCGCTTGCGTCACATGCAGGCGATTCCCTCTATGAACTCTGCTATGGTGCCAGCTTTGGCGAGGCGACTCGTCTCCTTCGCAACTGGGATGGATCACCCGAGCTTTGGTGGAATGATTTTCGCCAAAGACCAGCATTCACCCATCCAGCGGACATGACCTTGTTGGGGCTCTACGGAGTCGCCGCCTGTTTCTCTCCCGATAAACACAGCCGCCCCGTACTCCCATTCGATACTCGAAGTGGCCGCCTCCTCGATGACGTATGGGCCCAATGGCTGGAGTGGGATCCGGTGCGAATGGTACGCCAACACGCATCCGCGCTCCAGGGTCTAAAGGGGATCTGGCTGGACGCCGGGAGGAACGACGAATACTATCTCGATCTTGGGGCTCAAGCGGTCGTAGATGAACTTGGCGCAATAGGTGTCCACGATGTCGCCTTCGAACTCTTTGACGGCAAGCACGGTGGTATCGACCATCGCTATCCGCTGTCGCTAGCGTTCCTCGCCGATCGACTCCAACCGTAGACGATCTCTAAGACCAGCTAAGAGGGTTTCGCAACTACAGCACCGAGGCGTCGTACACAATTTCATTGCCATCCAGGAGCCTATTGCATCGGGACGTTTTTCGTCTCTAGTGTCTAGCTGCATCGCTAAACCTACTAGCGGTCGCACGAAGTACGTGTGCGCAAATCCCGACCGAGGGTGATGCAGCTAGACCATGGAACTGGAGGCACCATCATCTATACCCAGCTCGTCGATTAAAGAGAGCAAAGAGACTTAAGGAATCCTCCATTGAAGTCGATCCTTAGAGTGAAGAGATGACCACCGTCATGCACGCTAGGCACGATCTGTCGGCTGCTGATGAGTTGAGGTCGCACGCAACATTGGTCATTGCCACCGCAACTAGCGTCGGTGGCCATAAAGTTCGAGCAGCCGGAGGATGAGCATAATTAAAACCAACCATCCTCACGTGACTCACCAACGGTCTGCCAAAGAGGTTATTGTTGCACTCGCGCACCCACCCTGGACGAATCGACAGTTCTGGGTAGCACAAGTATTGGTGTTGATCGTCGGCATCATCCATCTCATCGGGGGTCTAGCGAGCGGCTATGGCTCGTCGCCAATTCCCGGCTTCGTCTGGATTCTGCTATTGCTTATACCCGTCGTCTACGCTGGTATCGCAGCTGGAATCGCAGGGTCTCTCGGCTCCGCAATAGTTGGCATCATGCTGATGCTGCCTGCCGACCTCTTATTGCCGCATACCACAACAGAGCTCTGGGGGGCCTGGAGTATATACGTGATGGCCATCGCTATCGCCATCCTGACTGGCGTCGCCGTTGCCAGGTCTCACTCCATCATTCACATGGAGAAGATAGCGGAGGCGATGGCAGAGGAGGAACAGCGATTTCGACTCGCATTTGACGATAATCCAATCGCCATGGCAGTTGTTGATATAGACGGTTACCTGCTAAGGGTCAACCCATCGGCATGTCGACTGCTAGATAGAACTGCCGACGAGCTCACAGGAACTCGCTTTCATGACTACACCCACGTCGATGATCGGGCAATCGCAGACGATCTGAATCGAGATCTTGCTAACGGCGATCTAGATCAAGTGCACTACACAAAACGCCTTATCCGAAAAAACGGTGATGTGGTCTACGTTGAGGTTGCGAGGTCACTCGCAAAGGATCGAACCGGTGCACCACGTTACGTGATTGCCTCCATTCGGGATCTCACCGCAGAGATGGAGGCCAAAAGAACAGTCACCGAAAGTGAATTGCGGTTTCGGTTAGCATTCGAAAACAACATGGCAGGCATGGTTCTTCACGACCACGATGGACGTTTTCTCGACGCGAACGATGCCTTCTGCCGGCTCGTCGGCTTCAACGTCTCCGAACTTGCTGCCAGCGGTTCCGCCCTCTTCCTCTATCCAGAAGACGCCGAGATGGCCGCGACCGATCGGCAGAGGGTGCTATCTGACAATAGATCGTCTACCCAGAATGTAAGGCGCTATCGGCACAGGAACGGACACATCATCTATGTAGAGGTGGCCCGATCGACCGTACGAGGCGAAGACGACGAACCCCTGTTTACCATTACTTCAGTGAGAGATATCACCGCTGAGCGCTCCCTTACAGAACAGCTTTCCCACCAAGCACTACACGATGCCCTCACCGGTCTTCCTAATCGCATCCTGCTGATGGATCGCATCGTGCACGCCCAACAGAGGATCAATCGCCAAGGCGGTGTCAACGCTCTGCTCTTATTTGACCTTGATGACTTCAAGGGGATCAATGATACTCATGGGCACCAGGTAGGGGATCAAATCTTAGTCGCGCTCTCAGATCGGCTCAGAGGAGTACTGCGATCCTCGGACAGCCTATGTCGTCTTGCCGGCGACGAGTTCGTCTACCTGGCGGAGGATCTCAACGAACTCTCGGATGCCGAACTCCTTGCAAAGCGACTTCTTGAGGTGCTGTCAACACCGTTTGTCATCGATAACTCGACCATTGAACGTAGCGCGAGCGTAGGAGTGGTTGCTTGGGATGCCCCTAGCGATCGAAGCGCCATCGAACTCATCAGAGCTGCGGATACCGCCATGTACGAAGCCAAACGCCAGGGCAAGGCAAGGTACGTGCTATATACAGCCGATATGGGCGAACGAGCAGCTACAAGCTTTCGAATCGCACAAGATCTGCTACCAGCCATCTCCAACGGCGAACTTGAGATGCATTACCAACCCATAGTCAACATCGGCAATGGCAAAATTGTGGGATGGGAAGCGCTGATGCGATGGAGACACCCAGAACATGGGTGGATCTCGCCGGAGATCTTCATCCCTTTGGCAGAACAGAGCGACCTCATATTGAAGCTCGGCCAATTTGCACTCATGCAGAGCCTTGCCGAGGCGTCAAAGTGGCCCCGGAAGGGAGTCGGAATCAACCCACCGTATATCGGCATCAACCTCTCAGCCCGTCATTTTCATGACCCTGATCTGCTACCCATGGTGGAGCATGCACTCAAAACCTACGACTTCCCGCCAGCACGTCTAGTAATTGAAATCACTGAGAGTGCCGCGCTCTTTGACATCGAATCTGCACGACGAGTAATCATGAGCCTTGATGATCTAGGAGTGTCACTCGCTTTGGACGACTTTGGGACCGGATACTCCTCTCTCTCCTACCTCGCAAAGCTACACCCTAAGATCATCAAGATCGATCGCAGTTTTGTAAGTCCCAGCGTAAAGAGCCCGTACGTACAGCGATCACTAGAGGCGATTATCTCGCTCTGCCAGGTCCTCAAGATAAGCGCTATAGCCGAAGGTATAGAGACCCCTAGCCAGTTGAGAACACTGCAGTCTCTCGGCTGCGACTTAGGGCAAGGTTTCCTATTTTCGCGAGCCATAGCTGCTAGCGAGGTTGATCGTACCGAGAACTTAGTGCTGAGCAACTGGAAGTGTGCAATCGCGTCTCTAGAAACGGTGGCTGCATCTCCGCTCTAACCCGAAGTCTCTAGCCAAACTCCGAGGACGAACTAAGAGTGCCCTCTGGCCGGAACAGGTATCGGAAGGTGACCGATAATCCCAGCTAGCGAAAACAGCCCAGCCCAGGCAGAGACGACCTGATGCGTAGAGGTTTCACAACCAACAGCGGCTCTCGGTTTCAGATGAATGGTGAACATGCTAGACAAACTACTTCGACGAAGACCAACGCCGACAACGAGCGAACTATCGACGTCTTCTCGTAAGCAAGCTCATTGTCCCAAGGGCTAGCGCACCCACCAGCTCAACAACGACCGACTCCTTGGCGTAAGGGGCAGCAAAGCTGTCTCTGAATCCGAACAATCCAAAGTACACGCTGACCAATAGGCCGGCGACTGTAGCGAGCAAGTACAGGCTTGCCGCAAAAAACACCAAGGGGTAACGCCATAGCAGCACTGCTGCAGCAAAGACCAACGCGAGTATACCTTGGACGATGAAGAGTATTCCGATTATGGGTACATTCTGATAGCCGGCCATCCATAGGTGGATGTGAAGCAAACCAGAGACGGCGAGTGAACTCGCGCCAATGACCGCCCCCGACCAAACAGCGAGCGCAGGTAGTGGTCCTTGTAGGGCAAGAACCTGAGCTTCTCTGCCGTCGGACTGGGAACTCATGGCATCCTCCAAGCGCATTGTTGTGTCTGTTCTACGTCTCTACAGCCATGGGTGGATGGTTGAAGCGAAAGTTAGAACTCATTGATCGCCATCCCTGACTGCTTCGAACCAGGACCGACGGCTACTAGAAAAACAGCCGGCACCCTGGGAACTTATACACTCAACCTGTTAAGTTTCGAGACTAAACGCGAAGTGTTTTCTTCGGCGATCGGATATCAGGTTATTGCTGTGGTTGTTGAACATCACGAGGAGTACCACGCTTTAGGGCAGCGACTCTATCGAAAAATGCGCACCTGTCCACTGACTTCAGTGACCGTTAACACTTCAGAGACCCTGCGGCTCTGGGTTTATTAGAAGATTTCGGAAGTGGAGCCTTCGATTGAAGGGACTCCAAAAGGTACGAAGCGATAATGCCTACTCGAGCGTGCAAACAGCGAGCCAATGAGACCAACTTCGCACCCTCTTTCATCGCACACCTCGAAACCGGATCGCCCAACTCTAGCTATGCAAAAACCCGCCGGAGGCTCATCTTGCAGGAACACCGAGCAAAGCTCATCCAACGACGGCGACCCACTCACCTCCAATCGTGCGCTCAACCCAGCCACCGGCATCTGATCGACTTAGCATTCTGACCCATCCGCCACTAACTATTTGACTAACCGTTTCATGCTCGCTAAGCACAAGGTCAACCACCTCGGCCAGGGCATCCACCAACACCAGGAGTCGTAGTGGCTCATGACGGTATCCAGCTAAGTCGGTTACCGATTGCTCCGGCAAACCGATCTTGAGATCCCATCCGCTCCCTTCAACCACCCCAAATCGTCCGACCACATTATGGAGCGTCTTATCGCCTGCCCCAAAAATCACTGGCTCGATACTCGAAAACAGATAGGCCATATTG